>NZ_JBHVEU010000008.1:0-50202 GCF_042802075.1 Kitasatospora sp. NPDC057518 | reverse complement strand
GCGGCCGGGTCCGGATGACCGGCAAGCAGCGGCGCGAACAGCTGCTGGAGATCGGCCGGACGGTCTTCGCCGAGCGCGGCTACGACGGCACCTCGGTGGAGGAGATCGCCGAGCGCGCCGGGGTGTCGAAGCCCGTGGTGTACGAGCACTTCGGCGGCAAGGAGGGGCTGTACGCGGTGGTCGTCGACCGCGAGATGCAGCTGCTGCTGGACATGGTCACCGGGGCCCTGACCGGCGGGCACTCGCGCGAGCTGCTGGAGCAGGCCGCCTTCGCGCTGATGGACTACATCGACACCTCGACGGACGGCTTCCGGATCCTGGTCCGGGACTCCCCGGTGGCCCAGTCGACCGGCACCTTCGCCTCGCTGATCAGCGACATCGCCACGCAGGTCGAGGACATCCTGGGCCTGGAGTTCAAGTCCCGCGGCTTCGACGCCCGGCTGGCCCCGATGTACTCGCAGATGCTGGTCGGGATGGTCGCGCTGACCGGGCAGTGGTGGCTGGAGGTCCGCAAGCCGGACAAGGCGACGGTGGCGGCGCACCTGGTGAACCTCGCCTGGCACGGGCTGGAGGGCCTGGAGCGGCACCCGCGGCTGGTCGGCGAGCGCAAGGGCTGACCGGCCGGGCCGCCCGGGCCGACCCGGCCCGCGGCCGCCTCACCCCCGCGGCCGTCTCACCCCCGCGGCCGCCTGGTCCCCACGGCGAAGATCCGCCGGAACGGGAAGACCGTCCCGCGCGGCCCGGCCGGGTAGGCCTCGCGCAGCAGCCGCCCGTACTCGGCCAGGAAGGCGGCCCGGTCGGCCGGGTCGGTGAGCCGGGTGAGGACCGGGCGCAGCGCGGTGCCCTTGACCCACTCCAGCACCGGGTCCGGCCCCGGCAGCAGGGTGCGGTAGGTGGTCTCCCAGACGTCCGGCAGGCAGTCGGCGGCGACCAGGGCGTCGAGGTAGCGCTCGGGCGGGTGGACGCCGGCCCGGACGGCCTCCTCGCCGAGCAGGCCCCGCCAGCGGGCGCTGCGGCGCAGGTCGGCGAGCAGGGTGTGGCTGGGGGCGTCGAAGTTGCCGGGCACCTGGAAGGCGAGCACCCCACCAGGTTCGAGGGCCGCCGCCCAGCGCGGCAGCAGCGCCAGGTGCCCGTCCACCCACTGGAGGGTGGCGTTGGAGACGATCAGGTCGGGCCGGGCCGGGGCCGGGTCGTACTCGCGGGCGTCGGCGAGCAGGTACTCGGCCGTGGGCTCGCCCCCGGTACGGGCGGTGGCCAGCATCGGGGCGGAGTTGTCGACGCCGGTGAGGCGGGCGGTCGGCCAGCGCTCGCGCAGCGCGGCGGTGGAGTTGCCGGGGCCGCAGCCGATGTCCAGGATCACCTCGGCACCGGGGTGTGGGAGGGCGGGGACGCGGGCGAGCAGTTCGCGCAGCGGACGGTTGCGTTCGTCGGCGAAGCGCAGGTACTGCTCCGGGTCCCAGACGGGGGTGGTCATGGTTCACCTCGCAGGTATCTCGATATCAAGATATCCAGCGTTAGCCTTGCTGGCACATTTCTCGATGTCAAGAGACTTCACATCGACACATCCACCGATACACTGATCGTCATGGAGGACGAGGTCGACAGGCTGGTCGCAGCGTGGCGCCGGGAGCGCCCCGACCTCGATGTGGAGCCGCTGGAGGTGCTCAGCCGGGTCAGCCGGCTCGCCCGGCACCTGGACCGCGCCCGCCGCACCGCCTTCGCCGAGCACGGGCTGGAGCCCTGGGAGTTCGACGTCCTGACCGCCCTGCGGCGGGCCGGCTCCCCGTACCAGCTCTCCCCCGGCCAGCTGCTCACCCAGACCCTGGTCACCTCCGGCACCATGACCAACCGGATCGACCGCCTCACCGGCAAGGGCCTGGTCAAGCGCCTGCCCGACCCGGACGACCGTCGCGGCGTGCTGGTCAGGCTCACCGACGACGGCCGCGACCGCGCCGACCAGGCGCTCGCCGGACTGCTCGCGCACGAACGCGAACTGCTCGCCCAGCTCACCTCCGGCCAGCAGACCGAACTCGCCGCGCTGCTGCGCGTGCTGGTCGCCCCGTTCGACAACATCCCGGGCTGACGGCTCCGGGCCCGGGCTTGCGGGTCAGGGCCGTTCGACGGTGCCGACCACCGGGGACGGCGGCGGCGCGGCCGGCTCGGCCGGGCTGACCCCGGCCCGGCGGGCGACCGCGACGGCCGCCAGCGTGGAGTGCACCCCGAGCTTTCCCAGCACGTTCTGCATGTGCGTCCGGACGGTGTGCGGCGACAGGTAGAGCCGCTCCGCGACGGCCTGCCGGCCGAGGCCCGCGACCATACAGCGCAGGATCTGCTTCTCCCGCGGCGTCAGGGTGTCCACCAGCCGCTCGCTCTCGGTGCGGTCCCGCCGGGCGGTGGTGAGCTCGCGGATCACCCCGGTGAGCAGCGCGGGCGGCAGGTGCGTCTCGTCCCGCAGCACGCCCCGGACCACCGCCAGCAGCCGGGCCAGCGAACTCTCCTTGGCCACCCAGCCGGTGGCGCCCGCGTGCAGGGCGCGGGCGGCGCGGTGCGGGTCGTCGGCGGTGGCCAGGACGACGGCGCGCAGCCCGGGGTGGGCGCGGCGGAGCCGGGCGAGCAGGGTGATGCCGTCCGGTGGCGGGGCGGCGGGTCTGAACTGATCGCCCCGCAGCGGGTCCACCACGGCCCGCACCCCGGTCGGCAGCCCGCCCGACAGCGGAACCGGCACCCCCACCGGTACGGCCGGCCGGCGCGGCTGCGGCACGGGCGGGGCACCGCGGCCGCGCCGGGCCTCGTCGCCGTACTCCGCGCCGGGCCGACGGCGGGCCGGCACTCCGCCGCCCGCCTGCGCTCCCGGCACGCCCGCCTGGCCGCCAGTCCCGATCGTCCCGGCCGCACCGACCGTCCCGACCGGCTCGCCGCCCAGGTCGGCGTCGATCAACGCCACGTCGTAGGACCGGCCCTCGCCGGCCGCCCGCTCCAAGGCCCGCTCGGCGGCGGCGGCACTGCCGGCCGCCCCCACCTCCACGTCCGGCTCGGCGGCCAGCGCCGCGGCCAGTGCCTCGGCGAAGATCCGGTGGTCGTCGACCACCAGGACGCGAATCCGCCCCATCGTCCCTCCCCCTGCTCGCACCGCCCGAGCCCGGGGGCGGGGACCGGCCCGGCATCCGCGTTCCGGACCCGCCGTTCCGCCCGCCCACCGGTGGCCGGTGAGGCCGAATGGGCGCCGGCCCCCACCGGTACCGCACTCAGCGTACGGGGCGGGATACGCGCTCGTGGCGATTCGGTGAAGTTTCGTCAGAAGGTGCGTGAGTGGCCGGACTTGGACCGTCCGACCCCCACTCCACCACTGCTCACCGGCCGTTGCTCACCGGCCTTCTCTCACCGGCCGTTCTTCGCCAGGGTGAACGTCCAGGCGTCGGCGACGATCTCGTCCAGGTTCGGGCGGCGCGGGGTCCAGCCCAGCGTCTCGTGGGCGCGGGCGGCCGAGGCCACCAGCACCGCCGGGTCGCCGGCCCGGCGGCCCGCGACCTGCACCGGGATCTCCCGGCCGGTGACGCGCTTGACCGACTCGATCACCTCGCGCACCGAGAAGCCGCTGCCGTTGCCCAGGTTGCAGATCAGGTGCTCGCCCGGCTTCGCCGCGTCCAGTGCCAGCAGGTGCGCCTCGGCCAGGTCCGCGACGTGGATGTAGTCGCGGACGCAGGTGCCGTCCGGGGTCGGGTAGTCGTCGCCGTACACCGCGATGTGCGGACGCTGCCCCAGCGCGGCCTGGAAGACCAGCGGGATCAGGTGCGACTCGGGGTCGTGCCGCTCACCGTAGGACCCGTACGCACCGGCCACGTTGAAGTAGCGCAGCGAGACGGCGGCCAGGCCGTGCGCGACGGCCTCACTGGTGATCAGGTGGTCCACCGCGAGCTTGGTGGCGCCGTAGGTGTTGGTCGGCGCGGTGCGGGCGGTCTCGGCGATCGGCACGGCCTCCGGCTCGCCGTAGGTCGCGGCGGTGGAGGAGAACACCAGCTTGCGCACACCCGCCGCGCGCATCGCGCTGATCAGCTCCAGCGAGCCGGCCACGTTGTTGCGCCAGTACTTCTCCGGGTCCGCGACCGACTCGCCGACCTGCGAGGAGGCGGCGAAGTGCAGCACGCCGTCGAAGGAGCCGTCCAGCACCTTGTCGGCCTCCTGGATCCGGCCCTCGACGAACTCGGCACCGGCCGGGACGCCCTCGCGGAAACCGGTGGAGAGGTCGTCCAGGACGGTCACCCGGTGCCCCGCCTCCAGCAGGTGGGCGGCGACCACACTGCCGACGTAGCCGGCGCCACCCGTGACCAGGTACTTACTCATGTTGCGACCTCCAGCGAACGACGGTCCGCCCGGTCGGACGGAAGCCGTCGACGGAATCCGTACGACTGGGGTCATTCTCCCAATCCCACCGGGGTGCTCCGCGCCACCCGGACGACTGCTTCCAGCCTTCTCACCAACTCCTCAGCCGCCGGCCATCCGCTCCAGCAGACCGGTGCGCGCCGCCACCGCGGCCGCCTCCAGCCGGGTCCGCGCGCCGAGCTTCATCAGCACCCGCTGGACGTGCGTCCGGGCGGTGCTGGCGGCGATCCGCATCCCGGCGGCGATCGCCGCGGTGTCCTCGCCGTCCGCGATCCGGGCCAGCACCTGCACCTCACGGCGGGTCAGCAGCCGCAGCAGCCGGACGGCCTCGTCGTCCGGTTCGGCCGCCGGGCGCAGCAGTTGGTCGAAGGCGCCGCGCAGGATGTCCACCGCGACCGCGGCCTCGCCCGCGCGCGCCCGCCCGATGGCCCGCTCGACCACCTCGATCCGCTCGTCGCTGGGCACGTACCCGGCCGCGCCGGCCGCGAACGCCCCTGCCACTCCGCGCAGTTCACCCACCGGACCGAGCACGATCACGGCCACCTCAGGGCGCTCCCGGCGGATCCGGCGCAGCCCGTCGAAGGCACCCGACTCCCCCGGCACGGCCACCCCCAGCAGACACACCTCGGGCCGCCGCCCGACCACCAGGTCGGCGGCGACACCGGCCGGGGAACCGACCGCCAGCACCCGGTGGCCGCGCAGCTGAAGTGCGGTGGCCAGCGCTTCGGCCAGCAGCCGGTGGTCGTCCACCACGACGAGTCGAACACCCATGACACCCTCCCGGTCGGGGTTCGGCTCGCGCCCGCACCCCTCGGGCGGGCGGCCGATGACGCACCATCACAGCGCATTCCGTACCCGACCCGCTAGGCCGTGGCGTGTCGGGCCGCGGAACCGGTCGGGAAACGCGAAAGACCCCCGCCGTGAGGCGAGGGTCTTTCAGTGGAGCCCCCATGCGGAATCGAACCGCAGACCTTCTCCTTACCATGGAGACGCTCTACCGACTGAGCTATAGGGGCTTGCCGGGCTTTTCACCGGGCCGGTCGAACAAGGAAGACATTACACGGCTCCGGGCCCGGAAGGGAAATCGGCCTCCGGCCTCCGCCGCCGGTCGGCCCGGACCTCGCCGCGCCGGCCCTCCCGGCCGTCGCCACGCGCCGGCTCAGTCCTCGCCGTGCACCGCGTCGAACTCCTCGCGGGCCGCCATCATCCGCCTGGCGCGGTGCTCCGTCCACCGGCCGACCGGCGTGAGCAGCTCGGCCAGTTCGCGACCGAGCGGCAGCAGGTCGTAGACCACCCGCGGCGGCGTCTCCGGGAAGACCGTACGCAGCACCAGCCCGCTGCGCTCCAGGTTGCGCAGCGACTGGGTGAGCATCTTGCGGCTGACCCCGCCGACCCCGCGCTGGAGTTCGGAGAAGCGCTGCGGCCCGCAGCCGAGGAGGCTCATCAGGATCAGCATCGACCACTTGTCGGCCAGCTCGGCGAAGACCGCGCGACTGGGACAGAGCTGGGCGAACACGTCGTACTCCGGCTCGTCCGGCTCATCCGGCTCCCCCCGTGCGCCCCGCGCTTCCTTCGCGTCCCGTGCTTCCTGCGCGTTCCGCACTTCCTTCGCGTCCTGCTCCGCGGGTTGTCCGGTCCCGGTCCGGGCCGCTTGCTCCGTCGTCATGCGTCCAGGGTAGCCCTGCGGTCTCCAATCCACCCTTGGTAACCAATGGAGACCTGGTCTATATTGGAGACCAACGGAGCCGGGGCCCGCCGCCACCGCGGTGCGCCCGCCCCGTCCCGTCCCCACGCCTGCCCGCCGGCCACCGCGCCGGCCCGCACCCGTCCCCTGGAGCGCCGCATGACCGCCGTCCGTCCGACCGTCGCCCTCGCCTACCACTCCGGCTACGGCCACACCGCCGTGATCGCCGAGGCCGTCGCCCGTGGCGCCGCCGCCGCGGGTGCCGAGGTCGTCACGATCGCCGTCGACACCATCACCGAGGAGCAGTGGGCCCAGCTGGACGCCGCCGACGCGATCGTCTTCGGCTCCCCCACCTACATGGGCACCGCCTCCGGCGCCTTCCACGTCTTCGCCGAGGCCACCAGCAAGCGCTGGTTCTCCGACTCCTGGAAGGACAAGGTCGCGGCCGGCTTCACCAACTCCGCCTCCAAGAGCGGCGACAAGGCCGGCACCCTCTTCTTCTTCCAGACCCTCGCCGCCCAGCACGGCATGAGCTGGGTCAACCTCGGCCTCAAGCCCGGCTGGAACGCCACCACCGCCTCCGAGGACGACCTCAACCGGCTCGGCTTCTCCAACGGCGCCGCCGCGTCCTCCCCGGCCGACGCCGGCCCGGAGGCCGTCCACAAGTCCGACATCGCCACCGCCGAGCACCTCGGCGACCGCGTCGCCCGGCACACCGCCGTCGTGCTGGCCGGCCGCGCCGCCCTGGCCGGCTGAGCCCACCCCTCGTCAGGCCGCCGGATCCGTCCCCAACCGGGGCGCCCGGCGGCCTCCGCCGTCCACCGGGCCGTCCGCCGAACCGAGTTCGGCACCGTCCGCCGCACCGCCCGTAGCCCCGCCCGCCACACCGTCCAGCGAACCGAGCTCCGCACCGGTGTTCTCCGGCAGCATCCGCAGGCACCCCAGGGCCAGCACACCCAGCACCGCCAGGTACCAGCCCACCGGCTGCGCCGTCCCGTACGCCCCGGTCAGCCGGGTGGCCACCAGCGGCGTCGTCGCACCGCCGACCACACCGCCCAGGTTGTACGTCAGCGCCGCGCCCGTGTAGCGCACCCGGGTCGGGAACAGCTCCGGCAGGAACGCCGCCAACGGCCCGAACATGCAGCCCAGCACCACCATCGCCCCCGCCAGCCCGACGAACATCAGCGGCCGGCTCACCGTCTCCAACAGCGGGAACAGCACCGGCGACCAGACCGCGGCCAGAGCCGTCGCCCACCGCAAGGTCCGCCGCCGCCCCCAACGGTCACTGCGCGAGGCGCTCAACCACACCGTCGCGGCCATGCCCACCGCCCCGACCAGCAGCATCGACAGCACCACCGTGCTCGCCACCCCGAGCCCGGTCGTCGCGTACGCCAGCGCGTACGTCGTGGTCAGGTAGAACAGCGCGTACCCCACCGTGATCGCCCCGCCGCCCGCCAGCACCGGACGCCAGTGCCCCCGCAGCACCTCCAGCACCGGCAGCCGCTCCCGGCGCCCCTCCGTCCGGAACAGCGGCGACTCCTCGACCCGCAGCCGCACGAACAGCCCCACCGCGACCAGGACGAACGAGGCCAGGAACGGCACCCGCCAACCCCACGCGCGGAACGCCCCCTCGTCCAGGCCGAGTTGCAGCGCCAGGAACACCCCGTTCGCCAGCACGAACCCGATCGTCGGCCCCAGCTGCAGGAACCCCCCGTACCGCCCCCGCCGCCCGGCCGGCGCGTTCTCCGCGATCAGCAGCGCCGCCCCGCCCCACTCCCCGCCCAACCCGACGCCCTGGCACACCCGCAGCACCACCAGCACCGCCGGCGCCCACCACCCCCACGCCCCGAACCCCGGCAACAGCCCCACCGCCGCCGTCGCCAACCCCATCAGCAGCAGCGACACCACCAGCGTCGCCTTCCGCCCCACCCGGTCCCCGAAGTGCCCGAACACCACCGCCCCCACCGGCCGGGCCAGGAACGCCACCGCGTACACCGAGAACGCCGCCAACAGCGCCCCCACCGTGCCCAATCCGGGAAAGAACACCGGCCCGAACACCAACGCGGCCGCCGTCCCGTAAATGAAGAAGTCGTAGAACTCGATCGCCGTCCCGATCAGCGCCGCAGCCGCCGCCCGCCGCACCTGCCCG
The DNA here is from genome assembly GCF_042802075.1 of Kitasatospora sp. NPDC057518. NCBI lineage: Bacteria > Bacillati > Actinomycetota > Actinomycetes > Kitasatosporales > Streptomycetaceae > Kitasatospora > Kitasatospora sp. NPDC057518. Next base: position 41,989 of record NZ_JBHVEU010000008.1, on the reverse strand, counting down.
ACCCGCCAAGCACCCTCCGCATCCATACCACCACCCTCGCCACCCCCACCCCGCCCCCACCAGCCTCCACCCGAGTGACCCCGGCGCACACCCGCCGCCCCACGCCCCCGACGTGCGCGAGGGCGCCAGGATGCACCTGACGCCCTCTCACCTCTGCCGACCCGCCTGCGCGGCTGCCCTGCAACGCGGCAACCCGGCTACCTCGCGTACGGGTTGTCCTCCGGCGGCACCTGCGGCCGGTACGCCGGCAGGTCCGGCGGCGGCACCAGCGACACCTGAGCCACCCGAGTCCGCACAGCCGACTTCCGCCGCCACACCACCGCGAACACCACCCCCGCCACCAACACCAACCCGGCCGCCACCCCCGCGACGACCGGCACCGCACCACTGCCCGAACCCGACGCCACCTCAGCCTTCGGCCGCGCCGACGGCACACCAACGGCCACGTCGGCCGGACTCGGCAGCACTGGCGCAGGAGCGGGCGCACTCGCCGAAGGCGACGGAGCCACCGACGGCACAACCGCGTCAGCCGGAAGCGGCGACACGTCGGCGGGGCCGGGATCCCCCGGATCCGTCAACGCGATACGCGGCCGCACCGCACCCCAGCCGGCATCGTCCGTGCGAACCGTTCCCCCGTTCGGCCTGCTCGCCGTATTGATGAGGACCCGCAGAACCTGGTTCGCCGTCCAGTCCCTGTGAGCCGCCCAAACCAGTGCCGCCGAGGCGGAAACCAGAGCTGCCGCGTCCGACGTCCCGTGGCTCTTGCAGTACCCGGTTTCGGACGTACAGGCCTCTACCATTTCCTCACCAGGCCCCACGAGTGCGACCTGCGGCCCCGTTTGGGACTCCGCAGTCACGGTGCCGCTTCGGTTGATGGCTCCGACGCCGACAACGTTCGGCAAAGCACCCGGATATTCCGCAAGATTTCCATCTTGCGCAGAATTTCCCACACTGGAGACCACCAGCACCCCTTTTGCCCTCGCATTCGCAAGGATCCGGTTCAGCTTGGCGACATCTGTAGAAGAAGTCTGCACCGCGGCCATGCCCTGGGAAATATTGATGACCTTGGCACCTTGGCTCGCCGCATAGTCAACCGCCTGACCGATTTGACCGAGGAAATCCGACGAGATCGACGACCCCTCGGAACCGTTGGCAATCTTCAGCGGCAGAATTTTAACCCCAGACGCCAGCCCGTACGCCCCGGTTCCCTCTTGGCCTTTCCCGGTCCCCGCGATGAGACTGGCCATCTGTGTCCCATGACCTCCAACGTCGAGCCCGACGCCACCAGGGCTGCCACTGAAATCCTTACCCGGCAAGAACTGTCCCGCCAGGTCAGGGTGGTCCAGCCTGAATCCTCCGTCGACCACCGCAACAGTGACCCCCTGCCCCGTGGAGACCTTCCACATCTCAGGGGCATGCATCGCATCCAGGTGCCACTGCTGCTGCCGAATCGAGCCATCGGCGACAGCCGGCGTCACCGCGGTCCCCACCACGCACAGGCTCACAGCCCCCAGAGCCACAAGCCGACGAACCCACATCCCGTACTCCCCCAACAACGTGACCTACCTCGCGTACGGGTTGCCCTCCGACTGCACCCGAACCGCCTCGGGCTGTACGGCCGGCTTCCGGCGCCGCACCACTGCGAACACCACACCGGCCACCAACACCAACCCGGCCGCCACACCCCCCACGATCGGCAACGCACTGCCCGAACCCGACGATGCCTCAGCCTTCGGCCGCGCCGATGGCGCACCGGCAGCCACATCGGTCGGGCTTCCGGCCTGGCCTGGAACAGCGGATGCGGCAGCCGAGGCGGTTGCCGAAGGCGACGGAACCGACGACGGTGTCGCCGCATCACCCGGAACCGGCGAAACATCCGCCGGACCCGGGTCCCCCGGATCCGTCAACGCGATACGCGGCCGGACAACGCCATAACCAATGATGTTGTTGCGATCGGAACCGTCGTTCGGCTTCCCCGCGGTATTGATGAGGACCCGCAGGACCTGATTCGCGGTCCAGTCCTTGTGCACGGACCAGATCAATGCGGCCGAGGCTGAAGCCAGAGCAGAAGAGTCCGATGTGCCATGGCCCTTGCAGTACCCGGTATTCCCGGTGCATGCCTCGACGATGTCAACACCAGGCGCGGAGAGAATGACCTGCGCCCCCTGCTGGGACCCCGAAGTCACGGTGGCGTTGCGGTCGATCGCGCCCACCCCGACCACGTTCGGCAGGCCGCTCGGATACTCGAGAAGATTTCCTGACTGGTAGGAGTTACCCACACTGGAGAACACCAGAACACCCTTCGCCCGCGCCCAGGCCAGGGTCTTGCTCAGCTTCTCCGCGTCAGCAGGAGATGCGGTGACGGCAGAGATTCCCTGCGAGATATTGACGACCTTGGCACCCTGCTCGACCGCATACGTGACAGCCTGCCCGATCTGCCCCAGAAAATCCGCCGAAACCACGGCCCCTACGGACCCGTTATTGATTTTCAGTGGAAGGACCTTGGCAGCAGGAGCAAGGCCGTACGCCCCCGTGCCGCCACTGGCCTTTCCGGATCCTGCGACGAGGCCGGCCATCGCCGTACCGTGGCCGTCAGCGTACGAGCCGACGCCGCCCGGGCTCTCACTGAAGTCCTTACCAGGGAGGAGCTGTCCCACGAGGTCCGGATGGTCCAGCTTGAACCCGCCATCGATCACCGCGACAGTGATGCCCTGGCCCCTGGAAACCTTCCACACCTCAGGTGCGTGCATCGCGTCCAGGTGCCACTGATCAGCACGAATCGAGCCATCGGCGGCAGCCGGTGTCACCGCGCTCCCCACCACGCCCAGGCTCACAACCCCCAGGGCCACAAGCCGACGACCCCACATCCCGCGTTCCCCCAACAACGTGAACTACCTCGTGTACGGATTGTCCTCCGGCGGCACCGGCGGCTGGTACGACGGCGGAGCCGGCGGCACCGCCCCCATCGGCTGCTGCGACGGCAGCGGCGGCACCTGGGCCACGTCCGGCTGCGCGGCCGGCTTCCGACGCCTCACTACCGCGAACACCACTCCCGCCACCAACACCAACCCGGCCACCACACCCGCCACGATCGGCAACGCACCGCCGGAGCCCGAGGACGCCTCAGCCTTCGGCTGCACCGACGGCGCACCGGCGGCCACATCGGTCGGAGTCTCGACCGGGATCGGCACCGCAGACCCAGCAGCAGGCGCGGTCGCCGAAGGCGACGGGGCCCCCGACGGTGCAGGCGTGCCAACCGGGAGCGGTGACACGTTCGCGGGACCAGGATCTCCCGGATCCGTCAAAGCAATACGCGGCCGCACCGCACCGAAACCGATGAGGTCATTGCGACCGGACCCGTCATTCGCCTTCCCTGCGGTATTGATGAGCACCCGCAGGACCTGGTTCCCCGTCCAGTCCGGATGCGCCGCCCACACCAATGCCGCCGAGGCCGACACCATCGCGGTCGAGTCAGAGGTCCCGTGACTCTTGCAATAGCCCGTGGGTGAGGTGCAAGCCGCGATCATATCCATGCCAGGCGCGACAAACACCACCTGGGGGCCCCGTTCGGACTCCGCCGTAACAGTGCCATTTCGATCCGAAGCTCCCACGCCGACCACCCCGGGAAGCGCTCCGGGATACTCGACCGGATTCCCCTTCTCGGCTTCATTTCCGACGCTGGCGAATACTAGGACTCCCTTGTCCCTGGCTGCCGCGATGATCCCGTTCAGTTTCGTGACGTCCGCCGGGTAGGCCGTTACCGCGTCAATCCCCTGCGAAATATTGATGACCTTGGCGCCCTGATCGACCGCATAGCTGATGGCCTGCCCGATCTGACCAAGGAAATCAGTCGAGACGATTGAGCCGACCTTGCCGGTGTTGATCTTCAACGGAAGTACCTTGACACCCGGCGCCAACCCCAGCGCACCCGTCCCCCCGTTTCCCTTGCCCGTTCCGGCGATGAGGCTGGACATACCCGTGCCATGGCCGTCCGCGGCCGAACCCACACCTCCGGGGCTTCCGCTGAAGTCCTGGCCCGGCAGGAACTGCCCCTCCAGGTCAGGATGATCCAGCTTGAACCCGCTGTCGATCACCGCGACAGTGATGCCCCGCCCCTTGGTGACCTTCCACATCTCCGGAGCGTGCATCGCCTCCAGATGCCACTGCTGCTGCCGGATCGTGTCCTCGGCAACCGCGGGTGCTGCGACCGGGCCGACCACGATTCCCGCCGCCAGAAGCGCCGCAGCAGCAGCCCGCCAACGCGCCCGCGCGTTCGTCCGCCCCATCACAACTCCTCGTCAATGTCCCCGTCAGCAAGACCAGTGCCCTGAACGTGACTGCCCGGCCACTGGGGATGCCCAGTGGCCGGGCAGTCGTTGCCGTCCTACTCAATCACGTCCGGATTGCTGTGCGGCGTACCGCTGGTCCAGGTCTCCTCGTCCTCGTGCAGGTAGTCGGCCCGCTGGCGGCGGTCGCGCTCCTTCCGGCCGCCGTGGCCCGCCGCTCCGGGGGCCATCATGCCGTTCTGCCTGGCCTGGGGGCCGCCCTCGCCGGCACCCGCCGCGCGGTTGCGCAGACCGGTACCGCCCGGCGTGAACTCCCCGCCGGCCGTCGGGCCCTTGCGGCCACCGACCGTGCCACCCGTGGTCGAGGACAGGCCCCGGCCGCGCGAGCCTCCGCCGGCGCCGACCGCACCGCCGTGGGCACCGCCCATGCCGGGGTGCATGCCGCCACCCATGCCACCGGGCCCGCCGACCCGGCCGCCGCCGCCCGGCCCCGCCTCACGGGCGCCGAAGACCGTCCCGCTGGGCAGGCCGGGGGTGCCGCTCCTCCCCTGCCCGGGGCCGCCACCGAACGGGGTCGTGCGCACCGGGATCTGGCCGCCGCCCTTGCCCGGGACGTACCCGGTGCCACCGCCCTTGGTCGGGACGGTGCCGCCGCCCGGTCCACCCGGGATGCCCGTGACCGGGCCGCCACCGGGAACGCCGGGCCCGCCGCCCGGGCCACCCGGCCCGTTCGGGTAGCCGGGAAGGGTGGTCGGTCCGTCCGTCGGCAGCTGGCCGCCGCCGGGGCCGTACGGGCCGGTCTGCGTGGGCAGGGTCGGCAGGGTGGGCAGGCTGTTGAGGTCGGTGCCCGGACGGTTGACCGGGTCCGACGGGTACGACGGCGGGGTCGAGGTCCCCGGGTCCTGCGGCGCGGGCGGCAGCTGGCCGCCGCCACCGTGCGGCGGGGGCGGGGTGTTGCCCGGGTTGGACGGGCCGGGGCCGCCCGATCCCGGGTCACGGGGCAGGACCTTTCCTCCGCCGTAGCCGCCCCCACCGGACGGGTCGGAGCCACCGCCGACGCTTCCGCCGCCCGAACGCGGATTGCGGACGGGGCCGCCAGAGCCTACCGAGCCACCGCTGCCACCCGTAACAGTTGACGCATCGTCCTTGCCGGTGCCGTCACCAGGTGTCCCGGGCAGCACCACGTCCGACGGAATCCCGTTCAGCGTCGTCGTCGCCGCGCTGTACGCCTGGGCCAGCTTCTCCATCTGGAGAACGGCCTCCTGGTGCTCCTTCTCGACCTTCGCCTTCGCCTGGACGTACTCCGTCGACGTCACCCACTTGGGGTTGACCGTCTTCATGTACTCGTCGACGGTCTGGCCGACGGCAAGCTGGGGAACATTGAGCAGGTTCGACTGGCTGTTGTGCCTGTCGACCGCCTGGATCTCCGTCTGCGGAGGCTCCGGCACAGCGACCTTGGCGGTGCTGAGTGCCTCCCCGGCCTGGTGCATCGCATCGCCCGCGGTCGTGGCGTGGTCACCGATGATCTGCGCCGACTGCTGGAGGTTGTTCACCCAGGTCTTGAAGCTCTCGGCAGCCGGGCCTTCCCAGGTGACGTTGCCGACATGCGACTTGAGCGCCGTGCTCAGTTCCTTCAGCACCCGCCCGGCCGACTGCAGCTGGGTGCCGCGACTGAGGACCGTCGTCGGGTCCGTGCTGTCCACCATCTTCCGCAGGTGGGCGTGTTCCATGCTTTCGAAGTTCGTGCTGCCTGACACTACTTGCTCCCCGTCTCCCCGTAGGACTCTCCCCAGACCGCCATCAGTACTTTCCGTCGCCCGACCCAGGTGCCGACGTGGTGACACCCGCGTTCTTCGCGACGGCGTTCTGCGCGGCCGTCGTGTGGTCCTCGTTGGTCGCGTAGATGCTGGCCGTCCGCGTAACCGCCGTCTGCATCGCCTGGATCTGCGACACGAAGTCCTTGTGCAGCTGGACGAGCTGGGCGTGCACCTTCCCGTAGGCGGTGGTCAGCGCGGTCGCCTCGGCGAACTCCGCGCTCGCGAAGCTCTTGCCCGTCAGCTTCTGCTCCTGGAGCTTGTACGGCGCGGCCGGCGAGCCCTCCATCGCGGCGAGCAGGGCCTCGATCTTGCCCACGAACGTCGTGAGCGTGTCGAGCTCGACCTGGACGTTCTGCTTCCCGAAGGCCGCCACCAGGTCACTGGCGCTGACGTTGGTCTGCACCGTGCTGACGACGGGGGCGATGTTGATCCCGCCCAGCGGCCACGGGAGCTTCTGGTCCAGCATGAACGGTGCCGAGTCGTTCGCAGGCGCCTGGCTGCCCGGGTCGGTCCCCGACGCGCTGGGTGCCGGGTTGGCCGAAGGGCTGGGCGCGGCAGTCGTCGTAGGGCTCGGGGCCGGGCTCGGCGAAGGGCTGGGCGTAGGACTCGCCGAGGGTGTCGGCGTAGGACTGGGCGACGGACTCGCTGACGGAGTCGGCGTCCCCGAACTAGTTGCACCATTGCCTGCCACGGCAGTTCACCTCTCCCCCGTACGGCCCGCCGCGCCCGGGGCGTCCCGGGCGGCCGCGTTCCGCAACACACCGTCAACTTCTGGGTCGTACCGTCCTGGTCGGTACACCGTCCGCCCTGTGGACGGTTTCCGCCTCCGTCATCGTAGCCATCGCCTCTGTCGGACCGGCAGGGACCTTGGCCCGCCCGTACGCGATCGGTACGAACTTGACATGTGGGAGCCGCCGCGGACGGCCTGGGTAGACTGACCCGGTACGCCCCATCTGCCGCGCAATGTCGCACAGCAGCGACCCCAGGCCGCAGAACGGACGTGACCGCGTGAGCTCTCCCGACGTCTCCCCTTCCCCCTGGTGGGCCCGTGCGGCGCGGCCCGCGCGGCCGCCGGTGCCGGTGGCGTTGATGGTGCGGGCGGCGGTGGGCATGGCGGTGCCGTTGGCGGTGGGGCTGCTGGTGCACCGGCTGGATCTGGGGGTGTTCGCGGGGCTCGGGGCGATGCACGCGACGATGAACGACCGGGCCGAGCCGGGCAGGTTGCGGGCCGCCCGGATCGGGACGGCGGTCCTCGCCTCGGCGCTCGGCATGCTGATCGGCACCGCGCTCCAGCACGCGGACGCGGACGGCCTCGTCCTGGGTGTCGTGCTGACGCTGACCGCTTTCGCCTCGGGTGCGCTGAGTGCGACCGGTCCGCGCGGTTCGGCGGCGGGGATGCTGATGCTGGTGTCGGCGGCGCTGGGCAGTGGGATGCCGTTGCCGCAGCCGTGGTGGGCGGCGGCGCCGATGCTGCCGGTCGGGGCCGCGTTCGTGGTGCTGCTCGGGTTGCCGGCGGGTGCGCCGAACCGGCCTGCCGCGGATCCGCGCAACCGGGCGCTGGCCGCCGCGTACGACGCGCTCGGCCGTACGCTCGCCGACCTGGGCGGCCCGCGGGCGGGGGCCTCGCGCCAGGTGTTGACGGCCCGCCTGAACCAGCTCCAGGACCTCCTCGGCACGCATCGGAGGGACCGCCGGGAACGGCAGGACCACCGAAGCAGGCGGAACCGCCGGGCCCGGATGTACGAGGCGGCCCTCGCCGCCACCGAGGCGGCGACCGGCCTGCTGTGGGCGCGCCGCCCGGTCCCGCCCGAGGTGGCCGAGGTGCCGAACCGGCTGGCGGCCGCCGTGCGGCGGGGCGGCGGCGAGGTCGCCGTCCCCGACTGGCGGCCCGACACCCCCTCGCGGCAGGCCCTGGACGTGGCCCTGCGCGCCGCCGCCGACACCGTGGCCGGCCGCGACACCCGGCTCGGCACCGCCCCCGCGCCGCCGCCGGACCCCTGGCGGCTGCGGGTGCGGCTGCTGTCCCGGGGTTCGGTCCGGTACGGGCTGCGGGTCGCGCTGTGCATCGCGGTCGGTTCGGCGGTCACCGCCAACTACCCGCTCAGCAAGAGCTACTGGGTGCCGATGACGATCGCCTTCGTGCTGAAGCCGGACCTCGGCTCGGTGTTCCTGCGCGCGGTGAGCCGCTCGGTCGGCACGGTGCTCGGGGTGGCGGTGACCGCGGCTCTACTCATGGCCACCACCGACGAGTGGGCGCTGACCGCGATGGCCGCCGGCTGCGTGGCCCTGCTCCCGTACGCCACGGCGGCGCACTACGGGCTGAACACCGTGGTGATGACGCCGATGGCGCTGGTCCTGCTCCAGCTCGGCGGGCAGAGCAGCGCCGCCGAGTTCTGGCCCCGGGTCCTGGACACCGTGCTGGCCAGCGCGATCGTGCTGCTCTTCGGCTACCTGCTGTGGCCGGAGCGCCCGCACCACCGGATCGAGCCCAGGCTGGTCGACGCGACGACGGCGCTGCGGGCCTACCTGGACGCCGTCGTCCGCGGCGCCGGCCAGGACGACGGCCCGGACAGCGGCCCGAACAGCGACCAGGACGGCGGCCGGACCGGCACCGCCCAGGTGTGGCTGCGCCGTACGGCCTACCGGGCCCTGGCGGACGCCCGCCGGGAGGTGCAGCAGGGGCTGGCCGAGCCGCCGCCCACCGGCCGGCTGGCCGAGCGGTGGCTGCCGGCGACGGCGGCGCTGGAGCGGCTGGGCGGCGCGGTGGCGGCCTTCGCGGCGCAGATCCGGTACGGCGGCCGGGTGCCGGACCCGGCCGAGGTCGACCGGGTGCGGCGCGCGTTGGACGAACTGACCGCCAGCGCCCGCGCGCACCGCCCGCCGACGGCCCCAAGCGCGCCGACACCCCCGACGTCCCCGGCGGCCGCGGCGACCCCGACAGTCGCAGCACCCGCCCCGCACGACCCGACGCGCAGCGCGCTGGGCCGTGCGGCGGAGGAGCTCGAAGCGCTCCTCCGTACCCGACCGGACGACTAGCTCAGACCTGCTCGGCCAGCTCCAGCCAGCCCATCTCCAGCTCCTCCTTCTCGTCCCGGACCGCGCGCAGCTGCGCGTCCAGCTCCGCGACCTTGGAGAAGTCGGCGGCGTGCTCGGCGAGTTGGGCGTGCAGCTTGGACTCCTTCTCGTCCAGCTTGGCGATCTGCCGCTCCAGCTTCTGCATCTCCTTCTTCGCCGCCCGCAGGTCCCCGCCGGACAGCGCGGGGGCCGCGCCCCCGTCCTCCGCGACGGCCGTGGCGGTCGGGGCGGCGGCGCCGGCCTGAGCGGCGACGGTGGCCGCGGCGGCCATCCTGGCCCGGCGCTCCAGGTACTCGTCGACGCCGTTCGGCAGCATCCGCATCTTCTTGTCGCCGAGCAGCGCGTGGACGGTGTCCGTGGTGCGCTCGATGAAGAAGCGGTCGTGGCTGATGACGACCATCGAGCCGGGCCAGCCGTCGAGGAGGTCCTCCAGCTGGTTGAGCGTCTCGATGTCCAGGTCGTTGGTGGGCTCGTCCAGGAACAGCACGTTGGGCTCGTCCATCAGCAGCCGCAGCAGCTGGAGGCGGCGCCGCTCGCCACCGGACAGGTCGCCGACCGGCGTCCACTGCTTGTCCTTGCCGAAGCCGAACTGCTCGCACAGCTGGCCGGCGCTCATCTCCCGGCCCTTGCCGAGGTCGACCCGCGAGCGGACCTGCTCGACGGCCTGGAGCACCCGGGTCGCCGGGTCCAGCTCGGCGACCTCCTGCGACAGGTAGGCCAGCCGCACGGTCTTGCCGACCTTGATGACGCCCGACGCCGGCTGGACGTCGCCCTCGGAGGCGTACGCGTCGCGCATCGCGCGCAGCAGCGAGGTCTTGCCGGCGCCGTTGACGCCGAGCAGGCCGATCCGGTCGCCGGGGCCGAGCTGCCAGGTGAGGTTCTCCAGCAGCAGCTTCGGGCCGGCCGTGACGGTCACGCCCTCCAGCTCGAAGACGGTCTTCCCGAGCCGCGCGTTGGCGAACTTCATCAGCTCGGACTTGTCGCGCGGGTCCGGCACGTCCGCGATCAGGGCGTTGGCGGCCTCGATCCGGTAGCGCGGCTTGGAGGTGCGGGCGGGGGCGCCGCGGCGCAGCCAGGCCAGCTCCTTGCGGGCCATGTTCTGGCGCTTCTGCTCCTCGACGGCCTCGATCCGGGAGCGCTCGGCGCGGGCGAAGACGTAGTCGGAGTAGCCGCCCTCGTACTCGTGCACCTCGCCGTTCTGGACGTCCCACATCCGGGTGCAGACCTGGTCGAGGAACCAGCGGTCGTGGGTGACGCAGACGAGCGCGGAGCGGCGCTTCTGCAGGTGCTGGGCGAGCCAGTTGATGCCCTCGACGTCGAGGTGGTTGGTGGGCTCGTCCAGGATGATCAGTTCGGGCGAGCCGAGCAGCAGCTTGGCGAGGGCGATCCGGCGGCGCTCGCCGCCGGAGAGCGGGCCGATGACGGTGTCCAGGCCGTCGGCGAAGCCGGGCAGGTCGAGGCCGCCGAAGAGGCCTTCGATGATGTCGCGGATGCGGGCGTCGCCGAGCCACTCGTGGTCGGCCCGGCCGGCGATCACCTCGTGCCGGATGGTGGCCTTCGGGTCGAGCGAGTCGTGCTGGGTGAGGACGGCCGGTTCGAGGCCGCCGTTCCAGGTGATCCGGCCGCCGTCGGGCTCCTCCAGCTTGGCGAGCATCCGGATCAGGGTGGTCTTGCCGTCGCCGTTGCGGCCGACGACGCCGATCCGGTCGCCCTCGCTGACGCCCAGGCTGACCGCGTCCAGCAGGGCGCGGGTGCCGTAGACCTTCGTGACGGACTCGATGGTGGCGAGGTTGACGGCCACGTGTGCTGCGCTCCAGGGTTCGGCGGTCGCGGGGCGGCCCGCCGCTCGACGGCCGGATGCCCCTCTCGGGACACCCCGATCTCCCCAGCCTAATGGGCCAGCCGCAGCGGCCTCACCGCGTCAGCCCGCGACGGACGCCCCCGGCACCGGCCCGTGGGTGGCGTGCGCGGTCCGGCAGGTGCCGGAGGCCCGCAGCGCCCCGGCGACCGCGGCGGCGGCCTCGGCGTCCTTGACCAGGAAGGCGCAGGTCGGCCCGGAGCCGGAGACCAGTGCCCCGAGCGCGCCCGCCTCGGTGCCGGCCCGCAGGGTGGCGGCGAGCGCGGGGCGCAGCGAGAGCGCGGCGGGCTGGAGGTCGTTGGCGAGGGCGGCGGCCAGGGCGACGGGGTCGCCCTCGGCGAGGGCGGCGAGCAGCGCCGGGTCGGCGTCCGGGGTGGGGACGTCGGTGTCGCTGGAGCCGGTGCCGGCCTCCTCGCGCAGCCGGTCGCACTCGCGGAACACGGCGGGGGTGGACAGGCCGCCCTCGGCGACCGCGAAGACCCAGTGGAAGGTGCCCTCGACGGCCAGCGGCTCCAGGATCTCGCCGCGGCCGCGGCCGAGGGCGACGCCGCCGACCAGGGCGAACGGCACGTCGGAGCCGAGTTCGGCGGCCAGCTCCAGCAGCACGGGGAGCGGGGTGTCCAGCTGCCAGAGCGCGTCGCAGGCGACCAGCGCGGCCGCGCCGTCGGCGCTGCCCCCGGCCATGCCGCCGGCCACCGGGATGGCCTTGGCGATGTGCAGGTGCACGCCCGGGTCGGCGATGCCGTGGTGGGCGGCGAGCAGCCGGGCGGCGCGGGCGGCGAGGTTGCTGTCGTCCAGCGGGACGGCGGCGGCGTCCGGCCCGGAGCAGCTCAGCGTCACGCCCTCGGCCGCGGTGGCGGTGACCTCGTCCCCGAGGGCGACGGCGAAGAAGACGTTGGCCAGGTCGTGGAAGCCGTCGGCGCGCAGCCCTCCGACCCCCAGCTGGACGTTGACCTTGGCCGGTACCCGTACGGTGATCACTCGCTGTCCTCGGTCGTCTGCTCGGCGGACGCGGGCGCCTGCTCAGCGGACTCGGCGGCCCCGGGCTCAGCGGCTCCGGGCTCGGCGGCCGCGGACCGGACCGGCTTGCGCTCGGCGGCCCCGGCCCGGCCGGTCCGCTGACCGGCCCCCTCGGCCCCCTCGGCCTGGGCGGGCTTGTGCTCGGCGATCGCGGCGAACTGCTCCACCGTCAGCATCTCGCCGCGCAGCCTGTGGTCGATGCCGGCCGCCGCGAGCGCCTGCTCGGCCCCGGCGGCGGAGCCCGCCCAGCCGGCCAGCGCGGCGCGCAGGGTCTTGCGCCGCTGGGCGAACGCGGCGTCGACCACCGCGAACACCTCCTCGCGGCTGGCGCTGGTCTTCGGCGGCTCGCGGCGGATCAGCGAGACCAGCCCGGAGTCGACGTTGGGGGCGGGCCAGAACACGTTCCGCCCGATGGCGCCGGCCCGCTTCACCTCGGCGTACCAGTTGGCCTTGACCGACGGGACGCCGTACACCTTGTTGCCCGGCTTGGCGGCGAGCCGGTCGGCGACCTCGCTCTGCACCATCACCAGGGTCCGCTCGATGCTGGGGAAGGTCGCCAGCATGTGCAGCAGGACGGGCACCGCGACGTTGTACGGGAGGTTGGCGACCAGCGCGGTGGGAGCCGGGCCGGGCAGCTCGGTGACCTCCATGGCGTCGCTGAACACCAGGTCGAAGGCGTCCGCCTTGCCGGGCATCCGGGCGGCGACGGTGTCCGGCAGGTGCCGCGCCAGCACCGGGTCGATCTCGACCGCGGTCACGTGCCGCGCGACCTCCAGCAGCGCCAGCGTGAGCGAGCCGAGCCCGGGCCCGACCTCCACCACCGCGTCCTGCTCCGTCACCTCGGCGGCCCGGACGATCCGCCGCACGGTGTTGCCGTCGATGACGAAGTTCTGCCCGCGCTGCTTGGTCGGCTTCACGCCGAACGCGGCCGCCAGCTCCCGGATGTCGGCACTGCCCAGCAAGGGGGTCCCCCCGGCCGGAGGCTGGGGGCGGCTGTCAGAGGTGGGGTCGGTGGTGCTCACGCGCCAAGGATACGGGCGCCGGGGCCGCCGTCCGGACGCGCCGATCCGGACGGGGCCCGACCACGCGCCGATCCGGACGGGGCCCCGACCGCACGCTCGGGCCCCGGGGCCCCGGCGTCAGTACCCGAAGGCCCGGGCGGTGTTCGCCGCGATGGCCGTGGACAGCTCGTCCTCGGCCAGGCCCAGGGTGGCGGCCATCGAGCGCACCGTGACCGGGATCAGGTACGGGGCGTTCGGGCGGCCGCGGTACGGGTGCGGGGTGAGGAAGGGGGCGTCGGTCTCGACCAGGATCCGGTCCAGCGGGGTGGCGAGCAGGGCGTCGCGCAGCGGCTGGTTGGCCTTGAAGGTGACCGGGCCGGCGAAGGAGAGGTACCAGCCGTGCTCGGCGCAGGTCTTCGCCATCTGCGCGTCGCCGGAGTAGCAGTGGAAGACCGTCCGCTCCGGGGCGCCCTCCGCCAGCAGGACGGCGATGACGTCCTCGTGGGCGTCCCGGTCGTGGATGACCAGGGCCTTGCCGTGCCGCTTGGCCATCTCGATGTGGCGGCGGAACGACTCCTTCTGGATGTCCACGCCCTCGGGCCCGGTGCGGAAGTAGTCCAGGCCGGTCTCGCCGACCGCCACCACCTGCGGCAGTGCGGCGAGCCGGTCGATCTCGGCGAGCGCCTCGTCGAGCGCGGCGGCGCCGCCGGCCTTCCGCTGCTGGCCGGACCAGCCGTCCGCGTCGCCGAGGAAGATCCGCGGCGCCTCGTTCGGGTGCAGGGCGACGGCCGCGTGCACCTGCTCGTACTGCGCCGCCAGTTCGGCGGCCCAGCGCGAGCCGGGCACGTCGCAGCCCACCTGGACCACCGTGGTGACCCCGACCGAGGCGGCCTTCGCCAGGCCCTCGGCGGGGGTGCCGGACTGCATGTCGAGGTGGGTGTGCGAGTCGGCCACCGCCACTGCCAGGGGTTCCGGCAGCGGCGGCGGGGTCGACCGGGCGTCGTCCTTGGCGGCCATGTCAGGCGGTCGGCTTCTCTTCGAGGCGCGGGAAGAGGATCTCGCCCTTGGTGACGGTGGCACCGGCGGGCAGCCGGCCCCAGTCGGCGACGGTGGCGACGGTCTGCGCGGAGAGCGCGCCCAGCCCGGCGGCCTCGGCGCCCAGCGAGACCCACAGCTTCTCGGCGGTGGTCGGCATCACCGGGTTGAGCAGCACGGCGGTGGCGCGCAGCGCCTCGGCGGCGGTGTAGAGGATGGTGGCCAGGCGGGCCCGGCCCTCGGCCGAGTCGTCCTTGGCGACCTTCCAGGGCTCCTGCTCGGTGAGGTAGCCGTTGACCTGCTTGACGAACTCGAAGATCGCCGCGAGGCCGCCGGCGAAGTCCAGCTCCTCGCCGATCTTCCGGTCGGCCGTCTCGACGGCCCTGGTCAGCCCGTCGGCGACGGCCTGCTCGGCGTCGCCCGCGGCGGTGGCGGCGGGCAGCACCCCGTCGAAGTACTTGCCGACCATCGCGGCGACCCGGGAGGCCAGGTTGCCGAAGTCGTTGGCCAGCTCGGAGGTGTACCGGGCGGTGAAGTCCTCCCAGGAGAACGAGCCGTCGGTGCCGAACGGGATCGCCCGCAGGAAGTAGTAGCGGTACGCGTCCACGCCGAAGTGCGAGGTGAGGTCGGTGGGCGCGATGCCGGTCAGGTTGGACTTGGACATCTTCTCGCCGCCGACCATCAGCCAGCCGTTGGCGACGACCCGCTTGGGCAGCGGCAGCCCGGCGGCCATCAGCATGGCGGGCCAGATGACGGCGTGGAACCGCAGGATGTCCTTGCCGACGAGGTGGACCGAGGCGGGCCACAGCTCGGCGAAGCGCTCCGGGTCGCTGCCGTAGCCGGCCGCGGTGATGTAGTTCTGCAGCGCGTCGACCCACACGTAGAGGACGTGCTTCTCGTCCCAGGGCAGCGGCACGCCCCAGTCGAAGGTGGAGCGGGAGATCGAGAGGTCCTTGAGGTCCTGCTCGACGAAGCGCAGCACCTCGTTGCGGGCCGAGGCGGGCTGGATGAAGTCCGGGTTCGCCGCGTAGAACTCCAGCAGCTGCGGGCCGTAGGCGGAGAGGCGGAAGAAGTAGTTCTCCTCCTCCAGCCACTCGACGGGCCGCTTGTGCACGGAGCAGAGCTTCTCGTCCCCGGTGGCGCCGTCGAGCAGCTCGGAGGGGAGCTTGAACTCCTCGCAGCCGACGCAGTACGGGCCGGAGTAGCCGCCCTTGTAGATCTCGCCCTTGTCGTACAGGTCCTGGACGAACTCCTGCACCCGGGCGGTGTGCCGCTCCTCGGTGGTGCGGATGAAGTCGTCGTTGGCGATCTCCAGGTGCTGCCAGAGCGGCTTCCAGGCCTCCTCGACCAGCTTGTCGCACCACTCCTGCGGGCTGACGCCGTTCGCCTCGGCGGTCCGCATGATCTTCTGACCGTGCTCGTCGGTGCCGGTCAGGTACCACACCTTCTCGCCGCGCTGGCGGTGCCAGCGGGTGAGGACGTCGCCCGCCACGGTGGTGTACGCGTGGCCGAGGTGCGGGCGATCGTTGACGTAGTAGATCGGGGTGGAAACGTAGTACGCCGGGGTGCTCGCCCCGGTGGTGCTGTGGTCTGCAGTGGCCGCCATGGTCGGAAAGCTTAGTCGGGCACGCGGACCGCCCTCGACCGAGTTGTTCCCGGCCGGGGGCGGTCCCCGTTCCGTCGCCCCGGTGTCAGCCCAGCAGCCGCGACCAGAACCGGGCCCAGCGTCCGCGCGGCCGGGTGGGCTCGGCCGCCGCGGGCGCCCCGGCCGGCTCGGCGTGCGCCGGGTAGCCGGGGGCGTGCTGCCAGGCCTGGTCGGCGGAGGCGACCCGGCCCTCGCGCATGATCCGCACGGTGTGGCCGCCGCAGCCCGGGCAGGTCGGCTTGAGCAGCGGGGACGGCACCCGGACGCCGTTGGCGTGGTACTCGAACACGACGTGCCCGTCGTTGGCCACGTGGTGTTCGATGTCGTACGCCTGCTCCCAGCCGTACCCGCAGCGCAGGCACGCGAAGGAGTAGGCCTCCCGTACGGTCTCGACGGGAGTGTGCGGCCGGCCGGCCAGACCGGCGGTGCTCAGTGCGCTGCCACTGCGGGGGGTACCGACTACATCGCTCATGGCCGTCTCCCAGCGCCCGCCGGACGCTCGTCCGGCTGGGTCTTTCCCTTCCAGGAAATGCCCGGACCGCCCCGGCCGATGCCCGGCTTGTGAAGACTTGGATGCGCGTTGGTCAGACCTATACGAAAATCCTCGCAGGGTCCGGGAAGCGCGGCCGAAACTTCAGCTCAGCTGGTGTTTACCGGGGCCTTCTCTCCACGGTACGACTCCCCGTGAGCAACGCAACCCCCGGAATTCACCCCTTTCCCAGGCCGCTTTCCAGGCCTTCCCGCTTCGCCGCCACGACCGCGTCGAAGACCTCCCGCTTGGGCAGCGAGAGCTCCACCGCGACGGCCGCGATGGCCTCCTTGCGGCGCTCCCCGGCCTCCTCGCGGACGGCCACCAGCCGGGCCAGCTCGGCCGGGGTGAGCTCCTGGGGCGCGGCCGGCGGGGCGCCGGCGACCACGACGGTGATCTCGCCCCTGACGCCCTCGGCCGCCCAGGCGGCCAGCTCGCCGATCGGCCCGCGCTTGACCTCCTCGTAGGTCTTGGTGAGCTCGCGGCAGACGGCGGCCGGCCGCTCCGGCCCGAACGCCCCGGCCATCGCGGTCAGCGCCTCGGCGATCCGGTGCGGCGCCTCGAAGAAGACCATGGTGCGCGGTTCGGCGGCGATCGAGGCGAGCTGCCGGGCCCGGTCGCCGCTCTTGCGCGGCAGGAAGCCCTCGAAGGTGAAGCGGTCCACCGGCAGGCCGGACAGCGCGAGGGCGGTGAGCACCGCCGAGGGCCCGGGCACCGCGGTGACCTTGATGTCGGCGGCCACGGCGGCGGCGACCAGCCGGTAGCCGGGGTCGGAGACCGAGGGCATGCCGGCGTCGGTGACCAGCAGCACCCGGGCGCCGCCGAGCAGCGCCTCGACCAGTTCGGGGGTGCGGCCGACCTCGTTCCCCTCGAAGTAGGAGACCACCCGGCCCGCCGGGGTCACCCCGAGTGCCTGGGTGAGCCGGCGCAGCCGCCGGGTGTCCTCGGCCGCGATCACGTCCGCCGTGGCCAGTTCGTCGACGAGCCGGGGCGGGGCGTCCGAGACGTCGCCGATGGGGGTGCCTGCGAGAACGAGTACTCCTGTCACGGTCCCCATCCTCGCAGCTGTCGGGCGCCCGGGGTTTTTGGTGACGATTCGGTCAGCTTCCGAGGGAGCGGACACGCGTGCGAAGAGCGCCCCTACGATGTGGCGGATGAACGGCGACACGGCGGCCCAGGCGCCCACTGGTACGGACCACTCCGCGTACGGCGGCGTCGGCCTGCCGTCCCCCCGCCCACCGCAGGACGGGCCGGCCGGCTGGCGCGAGCGCCTGGCCCGGTTCGGCTACACGGCCCGCCCGACCGGGACGCTCACCGAGCGCCTGGCCCCGCCGATGCCGGACGGCCCCCGGGTGACGCCCCGGGACGTGCCGCAGTCGCCGCTGCTGCTGCGGCTGGGCGTCTCGCTGCCGCAGGGCCTGTGGTTCTTCCTCTGCCGCTGGGCCGGCTGGCTGGGTCCGGTCGCGGTGGCGGTCTTCGCCGGCCTCCTGCGGTTCACGAACCTGGGGCAGCCTCACGCGATCATCTTCGACGAGACGTACTACGCCAAGGACGCGTACGCGCTCTGGCACGGCGGCTACGAGATCAACTGGCCGGAGGACGCCAACACCACGATCATGACGCCGGGCGCGGCCGTCCCGTACCGGGCGACGCCCTCGTACGTGGTGCACCCGCCGGTCGGCAAGTGGATCATCGGCCTGGGCGAGCAGCTGTTCGGCATGAACCCCTTCGGCTGGCGGTTCGCGGTGGCCCTGCTCGGCACCCTGTCGGTGCTGATGGTGGCCCGGATCGCCCGCCGGATGTTCCGCTCCACCCTGCTGGGCTGCGTGGCGGGCCTGCTGCTCGCGGTGGACGGCCTGCACCTGGTGCTCAGCCGGGCCGCGCTGCTCGACCTGGTGGTGATGTTCTGGACCCTCGCCGCCTTCGGCTTCCTGCTGCTGGACCGCGACCGCACCCGGGCCCTGCTGGCCCGGCGGCTGGGCGGGGTCGAGGACGCCCGGCTCGCCCAGCGGCTGGGCCTGGGCTGGCGCCCGTACCGGATCGCGGCCGGCGTCTGCGTCGGCCTGACCTGCGCCACCAAGTGGAGCGGCCTGTACGTCGCGGCGGCCTTCGGGCTGCTCACGGTGCTCTGGGACGTCGGCGCCCGCCGCCTGGCCGGCGCCCCGCGCCCGTTCGTGGCGGTGCTCGCCCGGGACGTGCTGCCGGCCTTCGTCTCGGTGGTCGTGGTCGCGGTCGCGGTCTACATCGCGTCCTGGTGGGGCTGGTTCGCCAGCAGCACCGCTCCCGGCCAGGGCGGCTGGGGCCGGGACTGGGCGGTCGGCCGCTCCACCGACTTCCCGTGGATACCCGAGGCCCTGCGCTCGCTGTGGCACTACCACACCACGGTCTACGAGTTCCACGTCGGCCTGAGCGACCCGCACACCTACCAGTCCAACCCGTGGTCCTGGCTGGTGCTGGGCCGGCCGGTGTCCTTCTTCTACGAGTCCCCCAAGTACGGCCAGGCCGGCTGCACCGCCGCCGACTGCGCCCGCGAGGTGCTGGGCATCGGCACCCCGCTGCTGTGGTGGACGGGCATCGCGGCGCTGGCCTACTGCCTGTGGCGCTGGGTGGCCCGGCGGGACTGGCGGGCCGGCGCGCTGCTCTGCGGCCTGGCCGCCGGCTACCTGCCCTGGTTCGCCTACCAGCAGCGGACGATCTTCCTCTTCTACGCGGTGGTCTTCGTCCCGTTCCTGGTGCTCGCGGTGACGATGCTGATCGGCGCCCTGATCGGGCCGGCCGGCGCCTCCCGGGACCGCCGGATCATCGGCTCCGCGGCGGCCGGACTGCTGGTCCTGCTGATCGTCTGGAACTTCCTCTTCTTCTATCCGCTGTTCACCGGGCAGACCATCCCGCTGGAGGACTGGCGCCGCCGGATGTGGTTCAACACCTGGATCTGACCCGCCGCCCCGGACACACCGCGTTCCCGCGAACCGTCCGTATGCGGTGCACAACACGTACCAGATCCGTCACAAGTGCCGGGCGATTCGCCGGCGCACCGATCCGCGCTGCCTAGGGTGGAGGGGTACCGCGTTTCCGGCCCCGCCGGTTGCGCCCGGCCGCGAGACCCCTGGGGGACCTGCACCATGCGCAGTGGCGCGAAGATCGGCATCATCACCGGCGTGTCCATCGCCGTCCTCGCGGGCGGCGGCTACGGCGTGTACAGCCTGGTGAGCGAGTCGGACGGCGTATCCGGTGGCAAGAAGCCGCGCACCGTGGTCGCCGAGCCACCGACCGCCGACCAGGCGACGGCCGGACTGAAGGACTTCCTGACGGCCTGGGCGGCCGGCGACATCGCCAAGGCGGCCTCGCTGACCGACGACCCGGCCGCGGC
This sequence comes from Kitasatospora sp. NPDC057518, assembly GCF_042802075.1. NCBI lineage: Bacteria > Bacillati > Actinomycetota > Actinomycetes > Kitasatosporales > Streptomycetaceae > Kitasatospora > Kitasatospora sp. NPDC057518. Next base: position 22,353 of record NZ_JBHVEU010000008.1, on the reverse strand, counting down.
CACCGCCGGTCTGACCGCCTTCCGGGACCAGGTCAAGCCGAGCGCGCTGACCCTCACCCCCTTCGGCCCGACCACCCAGCAGGTCTTCTCCGCCGCCACCGGCACCCCCGCCCCGGCCGCCAAGCCGACCGCCGGGGCCTCCGCGACCCCGGGCGCCACCGGCACGCCGGGCGCCGGCGACTCGCCGTCCGCGGCCGCCACGCCCGCGCCCACCGGCACGCTGATGTCCTACAAGGCGCGCGCCGAGTTCGCGGGCACCAACCGGGCCTGGGACTACCAGGGCTTCCTGGGCGTCGTGAAGATGAGCGACAACACCCCGGCCGTGCACTGGGCGCCGTCGGTGATCCACCCCCACCTGTCCGGCAACGAGACCATCGCCGTCCAGCCGGTCTTCGCCCCGCCGTCCACCGTGGTCGACCGCAACGGCAAGCCGGTCCAGGGCGCCTCGCTCACCCAGTCGCTGCTGACCACCCTCCAGGACAACGCCAACAAGCTGCTGCCGCCGGACCCGGCCAAGGACCAGGACGCGGGCAGCGCGGTGGTGATCTCCGACCCGGCCGGCAAGGGCCCCCAGGACAAGCTGTTCACGATCGTCGAGCCGAAGCCCGGCAAGCCGTTCAAGCTCACCATCGACAACACCCTCCAGGCCGCCGCCGAGAAGGCGATGACCGACCTGGCGGGCAAGCCCGGCTCCATCGTCGCGATCGAGCCGAGCACCGGTCAGGTGCTGGCCTTCGCCAACTCGCCGGCCACCGGCCAGAACCGGGCCTTCGCCGGGCTGCTCGCCCCGGGCTCGACGATGAAGATCGTCACCTCGGCGGCGCTGCTGGAGAACGGCGTCAACCCGGACACCGTGGTGGCCTGCCCGGAGAAGAGCAGCAACCCGCACGCGATCCCGAACTCGTTCCCGGGCGCCTTCCCGAACAACACGCTCCAGCAGGACTTCATGATGTCCTGCAACACCGCCTTCATCAACCAGGGCCTGACCAGCCTCAAGCCCGAGACGCTGAACGGCACGGCCAAGGACGTGTTCGGCATCGGCCTGGAGTGGAAGACCGGCCTGCCGAACACCGACGGCAAGGTTCCGGCGGTGCCGGGCAGCAAGGACGAGCAGGCCATGAACTACATCGGCCAGGGCAAGGTCCAGATGAACCCGCTGGCCATCGCCTCGGTCACCGCCACCGTGCAGAGCGGCGAGTTCAAGCAGCCGATCCTGGTCGCCGAGCTGCCGCAGCAGAAGGCCGCCCGCCCGCTCTCCCCGGACGTCGACGCCAAGCTGAAGGCGATGATGGCGGCCACCGCCACCGGCGGCACCGCCAGGGACGTGATGGCCGGCATCACCGACAACGCGGGCGCCAAGACCGGCTCCGCCGAGGTCGCCGGGGTCGACGTCACCAACAGCTGGTTCACCGCCTACCGCGGCAACGTCGCGGTGGCCGCCGAGGTGCAGGGCGGCGGCCACGGCGTGGACGCGGCCGGCCCGGCCGTCGCCTCCATCCTGAAGGCCGCCGGCGGCCGCTGAGCCCCCGCAAGCCCCCGCCCGCCCGGAGCCGGGCGGGCCGCCGACAGCCCGCTCAGCCTCGCGGCAGGGCGGGCTGCGGCCTTCCCCGCCGCACCCGGCCCGGCGGGACCGGGCGCCGGCTGCTCCAGCGCCGGGCCGCCAGCCGGGGCCAGATCACCAGCACCGCCGGCAGCGCCAGGTACCCGAACCGCCCGGCCGGGGCCAGCATGAAGGCGATCGCGAGCCCGGCGGCCAGCAGGTCGGCCGCGGCGATCGCGGAGACCGGCGGCCGGGCCAGCAGCCAGATCGCCACCGCGACCAGGGCCACGGTCATCAGCGCCAGCGAGATCGCGTGCCCGGTCGGCCCGAAGCCGGCCAGCACCTTGCCGGGCAGCGGGCTGCCCGCCGGGGTGCGGATCGCCGTCATCCCGAGCGGGAAGCGCACCACCTGTTCGCGCAGCGCGTCGGCCTGGGTCAGCGCGGAGGGCAGGATCACCAGCGCGCTCACCCCGACCCCGATCAGCGCGGTCCGGGCCGCCGGGCGCCGGCCGTACAGCCGCCAGAGCAGCAGGACGGCCACCGGCAGCGCGGGCCAGGCCGTCCACTTCAGGGTGCAGGCGAGGGCGAGCACCAGCCCGGCGGCGACCGTGCGGTCCCGCTCGGCGAGCGCCATGGCCAGGCAGCAGACGCCGATCAGCGGCAGGTCCACCCCGCCGACCACCAGGGCGAGCGCGATCAGCGGCGAGGCGGTGAGGACGGCCAGCGGCAGCAGCGGCGCGCGCCCGTCGCCGCCGCCGGGGCGGGCGGGCCGCAGCAGCCGCCAGGCGGCCAGCATGCAGACGAAGAAGGTCAGCGCGAACCAGATCCGGGCGTCCCCGGCGACCCGCGCGACGGCGGTGGAGTCGCCGAACAGCTGGCGCGGCATCCCGAACAGGGACATCGCCGGCAGGTACGGGTTGTAGTCGGTGACCACCGCCGGGTGCGGCAGGTACGCGGTGCCGGTGGTGAGCAGCAGGTGGGCCGAGCGTTCGACCACCATGACCTCGGACTGGTGGCGGCCCTGCAGGGCGAGCAGCCCGAGCGGCACCAGGACGGCCCCGACCAGGGCGACCGAGGCGGCCGCCTTGGCCGCGAAGCGGCGCGGCAGGGTCAGGCAGAGCACTCCGGCCAGCACGTAGCCGGGGGCCGCGATCAGGCCCCACTGCCGCTGGTTGGGCAGGTCGGAGACGAGCGGGAAGGCGGCGGCCCAGCCGGCCGCGACGAGGCAGCCGAGCAGTTGGACGGTCCGCGTCGAGGCGAGCCCGGCCAGCCGGGCGGTGTTCAGCCGGGCGGGCGTGGGCGGAAACGTGCTCTCGCCGCGCTGGCGGGGGAAGGGCCGGACGGAGAGGCCGCGCTGCGGCCGTCGTGGCCTGGACGGCGCCTCGGTCGTGGAGGTCTGGGCCGGCGTTCCGCCGCGGCCGGTGAAGCGGCCGCGCGGGCGGGGGTAGCCGGGCGTGCGGGTGCTCACCATGGTGGAAGGTTATGGGTGGGAGCCGGGCCCTGTCGCCATGGTGTCGGACACCGGACGGGCGTTGGCGTGAAAAGGGCCGCCGGACGCGGTGGCGGTCGGCGGCCCTTCACACGGGGTTTGCCTCCGGGTCAGCCGGCGGCGCTGTCCGAGGGCGCGGACTGCGGCTCGGCCTGCTCCAGTCGGGAGTGCTTGATGCTGTAGCCGAAGTAGACGACCACGGCGACGACGAGGGCGATCGCCCCGGCCCGGAAGGTGTCGGCGTGCAGGCCGGTGATCAGGTAGACGCAGAAGCCGACGCTGATCAGCGGGACGACGGGGTAGCCGGGCACCTTGAAGCCGCGCGGCAGGTCGGGCTGGGTGCGGCGCAGCACGATCACGCCGATCGAGACCACCGAGAAGGCGATGAGCGTTCCGAGGCTGGTGATGTCGGCCAGGACCCGCAGCGGGATGAACGCGGCCAGCGCGCCGACGCCGAGGCCCACCACGACGGTGTTCCAGACCGGGGTGCCGCTGCGCGGGGAGAGCTTGGCGAAGCGCTTGGGCAGCATGCCGTCGCGGCCCATCGAGTACAGGATGCGGGTCTGGCCGTAGATCACCACGAGGGTGATGCTGAAGATCGAGACGATCGCGCCGATCGCGAAGACGATCGCGGGCCAGCTCTGGCCGGTGATGTCCTGGAGGATCTGGGCGAGGCCGGCCTCCTGGCCGTCGAACTTGGTCCACGGCTGGGCGCCGATGCCGGCCAGCGCGACCAGGATGTAGAGCAGGGTCACCACGACCAGCGAGATGATGATCGCCAGCGGCAGGGTGCGGCGCGGGTTCTTGACCTCCTCACCGGCGGTGGACACGGCGTCCAGGCCGATGAAGGAGAAGAAGATGCTGGACGCGGCGATCTGCACGCCGCTGATGCCGAGCGGCATGAACGGGGTCAGGTTGCCGGAGTGGAAGCCGGTGAGCGCGATGCCGATGAACATCAGCAGGATCGCGATCTTGATCGCGACCATCACCGCGTTGACCTTGACCGACTCGCTGACGCCGCGGATCAGCAGGAAGCAGACCATGAAGACCAGCAGCAGCGCCGGCAGGTTGAACCAGTGGCCGCTGTCCGGCGCCCCGGAGAGCTGCTCGGGGATCGTGACCCCGAAGGTCAGGTCGAGGAACTTGTTCAGGTACTCGGCCCAGGTCACCGCGATCGCGGAGGCGGAGACGCCGTACTCCATCAGCAGGCAGATGCCGACGGCGAAGGCGACGCCCTCGCCGAGGGTGGCGTAGGCGTAGGAGTACGAGGAGCCGGAGACCGGGATCGCGGAGGCCATCTCGGCGTAGCAGAGCGCGGTGAGCCCGGCGGTGACCGCGGCGATCACGAAGGACAGGATGACGGCCGGGCCGGCCGAGGGCACCGCGGTGTTCAGCACGAAGAAGATGCCGGTGCCGATGGTCGCGCCGATGCCGATCGAGGACAGCTGCCACAGGCCGATCGAGCGGCGCAGGTGGATGCCGGAGCGCCCGCCCTCCTCGGGCGCGCCGGCCGGGAGGACGTCCTCGCCTTCGGTCTCGGCGATCAGTGTCGAGACGGGCTTGCGTCGCAGCAGACGCGCACCGATGGTGTTGCTGGCCAAAACCACGGTCCTTCTGGGCGGGGGAGGGTGTCCTTGCAGTCGGTCACCCGACGTGCCAGGGGGTGTCATCGGGGACCAACCGAACAAACATGGGACAGTACCCCGCGAAAGCACCAGTGTCGCAAACGAACAGTCCCAACCAGCGCATTGTACGAATCGGCGCATATCGATGTACAAACCGGACACTTCGTAAACGGCGCATCCTCCGCCCGGTCGCTAAAGCAGCAGCTCAGCGCACCTGCGGAGATCATCCGCCGAGCACCGCCCGCATCACCGACCGGGCGATCGGCGCCGCCAGCGCGCCACCCGTGACGTCCGTGGCCCCGCTGTCCTCGACCACCACGGCGACCGCCACCGGCGGCACCGCGTCCGAACCGGCCGGCGCCGCCCAGGCGATGAACCAGGCGTACGGCGTCCCGCTGTTGCCCACCCCGTGCTGGGCCGTCCCGGTCTTGCCGCCGACCACCGCCCCGGCGATCCGGGCGTTGCCGCCGGTGCCGTTCTCCACCACGCCGGTCATCAGCCCGCGCACCTGCCCGGCCACCGCCGGGGTCATCGCCCGCCGGTACACGGCCGGCTTCATCAGCTGCACCGTGGTGCCGTCGCTCCTGGTCAGCCGGTCCACGAGCTGTGGCCGCATCACCGTCCCGTCGTTGGCCACCCCGGCCGCGACCATCGCCATCGTCAGCGGGGTGGCCGCCGTGTCGAACTGCCCGATCGAGGAGAGCGCCAGCTGCGACTCGTCCATCCGGGTGTCGAAGTTCGACCTCGCCGCCCGCACCGGGACGTCCAGCCTCGCGTCGTTGAAGCCGAGGTTCCCGGCCATCTCGGCCATCCGGTCCAGCCCGGTCCGCACCCCCAGGTAGCCGAGCACGCTGTTGCAGCTGGCGGTCATCGCGGCGGCCAGCGACAGGTCGGCCCGGTCGCAGGCCGGGGTGTCGTTGACCAGCGGCGTGGTCGTGCCGGGCAGCACGTACGGGAAGGGCGCCCCGGTCGGCGCGGCCGGGTCGGTGACCACCCCGGCCGCCAGCGCGGCCGCGGCGGTGACCACCTTGAAGGTCGAGCCCGGCGGGTAGGTCTGGCGCAGCGCCCGGTTGAGCATCGGCTGGTCGGCGTCGGCCTGCAGCCGGTTCCAGGCCTCCTGGTCGTCGGCGCCGTACCCGGCGAAGGAGCCCGGGTCGTACGAGGGCGTGCTGGCCAGCGCCAGGATCCGCCCGGTGGCCGGCTCGATCGCGGCGACCGCGCCCTTCTGGTCGCCGAGCCCGCGCATCGCGGCCTGCTGGGCGGCCCGGTTCAGCGTGGTGTGGACGTCCCCGCCGGGGTTCTGCCGGCGGGAGACGGCGTCCCAGACCGACCAGCCCGCCAGCCGGCCGTCGGTGCCGGTCAGCAGCTCGTCCTCGGTCCCCTCCAGCTGGGTGGTGCCGTACGCCTGCGAGGCGAAGCCGGTGACCGCCGCGTAGGTCGGGCCGTCGGTGTAGCCGCGCTTGTACGCGTACCGGCCGCCGGTCGGCTCGGAACCGGTCACCGGGTCCGGGCCGACCAGGATGTCGCCGCGCGGCTGGGCGTACCGCTCGACGGTGAGCCGCTGGTTGGCGCTGTTGCGGTCGAGGTCCTGCGCCTGGAACACCTGCACCCGGGTGGCCTGCACGCACAGCGCCGCGACCAGCAGCAGGCAGAAGGTGCCCGCCCGGCGCCCGGTGACCGAGATGCCGGGCAGCCCCTGCGGGCCGTTCCCCCTGGCCCGGACGCGCGCCATCAGACCTCCCCGGTCACAGGCCGGCGGGCGTCGTCGCTCATCCGCACGAGCAGCGCGACGATGATCCAGTTGGTGACCACCGAGGAGCCGCCCTGGGCGATGAACGGCATGGTCATCCCGGTCAGCGGGATCAGCGCGAGCACCCCGCCCGCCACCACGAACACCTGGAGGCCGACGATCGCGGCCAGCCCGATCGCCAGCAGCCGCCCGAACGGGTCGCGCAGCGCGATGCCGGTCCGGAAGCCCCGCGAGACCAGCGCCGCGTACAGCAGGAACACCGCGGTCAGCCCGGTCAGCCCGAGCTCCTCGCCGATCGTGGCGAGGATGAAGTCCGACTTGGCGGCGAAGCCGATCAGCACCGAGTGCCCGTTGCCGAGCCCGGTGCCCAGCTCGCCGCCCCAGGCGAAGGCGAACAGCGACTGGGCGATCTGGTTGGCGCCCCGGCCCGCCTCGATCGAGCCCAGCGGGTCCAGCCAGTCCGCGACCCGGCTGTGCACGTGCGGCGAGAGCCAGCCCACCGTCACCGCCCCGACGGCGGCCAGGCCGAGGCCGATCGCGATCCAGCCGGTGCGCGCGGTCGCCACGTAGAGCATCACCACGAACAGGCCGAAGAACAGCAGCGAGGTGCCGAGGTCGGTCTCCAGCACCAGGACGCCGACGAACGCCGCCCAGATCAGCAGCACCGGCCCGAGCACCCGCCCGCGCGGCAGCTGCCAGCGCCAGACCCGGCGGCCGGTCAGCGCCAGCGCGTCCCGGTGCACCGCCAGGTACGCGGCGAAGAAGACCGCCAGCAGGATCTTGGCGAACTCCCCGGGCTGGAAGGAGAGCGGCCCGATCACGACCCAGATCCGGGAGCCGTACACCGGCGGGAAGAAGATCGGCAGCACCAGCAGGACCAGCGCCACCAGCGCCCCGACGTACGCGTAGCGCCGCAGCCGCCGGTGGTCGCGCACCAGCAGCACCACCGCGATGAACAGCGCCACCCCCAGCGCCGACCAGAGCAGTTGGGTGGAGGCGGCGCCGCGCCCCGGGGTGGCCCGGTCGAGCCGGTAGATCACCACCAGCCCGATCCCGTTCAGCAGCACCGCGATCGGCAGCAGCAGCGGGTCCGCGTACCGGGCCCGCCACCGGACCACGGCGTGCGCCGCCAGGGCGAGCACGCCCAGCGCGGCGCCGTACTCGGCCGCGTCGGCCGGGACGTGGCCGTCCAGGTTGACGCCGACCTCGACGTAGCCGAACACGGCGATCAGGACGGCGCCGACCACCAGCACGAGCTCGGTGGTGCGCCTGGTCGGCACCGGCCGGCTCGGCCCGGCGGCGGATCTCGGCACGGCGGAGGGTGTCGCCACGGACCGTCCTGGGGGTCGCGGTCTAGCGGGGAGGGTCCGGGCGCCGGTGCGGCGGCGCCCGTGTCCCGGTTCGTCACCCTAACGAGTGCTATCCGTATTTTTGACACTCCGCCACGGTGTGTCCGCCGATGCCCGAATCACCCGGGCCCGCCGATCCGCCCCCGGCCCTCACTCCGGCCGCCGCCCGGCCAGCGCCGCCACCCCCGCGCCGACCGCCGCCAGCAGGACGGCGGCGGCCAGCAGGCTCGGCCACGGCACCGCGACCCGGCCGGTCCGGGCCGCCGACACCAGCCCGCGCACCGCCGCGTTGGCCGGCGAGGCCGGCACCACCAGCAGCAGCGTGGCCAGCCCCAGCGCCGCCGGGATGCCGTACTGCGCGTGGACCAGCACCGGACGGTTCGCCACCGCCCCGGCCAGCACCCCCAGCAGCGCGCAGACCACGGAGGCCACCAGCCCGGCCAGCACCGCCGGCCCGGTCCCCGGTTCCTGCCGAACCCCCTGGCCGACCACCGGCCCGCTGGTCCACCAGACCGCCGCCACCTGACCGACCGCCAGCACCAGCGACACCGTCAGCGCCGCCAGCAACGCCCCCAGGTGGACCCGGACCGGGCCCGCCGCCGCCACCAGGCAGGCCCGCGAGGCCGGCGGCTCCGCGCTCAGCGCACTGCGCACGTACCAGGCGCTCACCGGCAGCAGCACCCCCGCGCCGAAGCCGAGGCCGCCCAGCAGCGGGTCCCCCGCCGCCACCCCGACCACCAGCAGCACCGCGTACGCCAGGAACGGCGGCAGCCAGGCGTGCGAGCGCAGCAGCAGCTCCAGGTGGTACCGGGTCAGCGCACCGATCCGCGCCGTCACCGCTCCCCCTCCTCGCGCCGACGCACCGCCAGCACCCGGACGGCCGGGCGGCCCAGCAGCAGCCGGCGCAGCAGCGCGTCCGAGTGCGCGGCCGGCACCGCCAGCCGCACCGCCGTCCCGGCCAGCGCGGTGACCTCCGGCGCCCCCGGCAGCGCCGTGGGCAGCGGGGCGCCGTCCGGGACGTCCACCTCGACCTCCATCACCGGGCCGCCCGCCGCCGGCTCCGGCACCCCGTCCTCGACCGGCCGCAGCACGCCGTCCGCACCGACCCGGTACGCGGCGCTGGTCAACCCGGCCAGCCGGGCCGGGTCGTGGTCGACGAACAGCACCGTGCCGCCCGCCGCCGCCCGCTCGGCGGCGGCCTCGTCCAGCACCGCCCGGGCCTCCGGGTCCAGCCCGGTCCACGCCTCGTCCAGCAGCAGCACCCGCGCCTCGGGGAGCAGCGCCTGGGCGACCGCGACCTTCTGGCAGGTGCCCTTCGACAGCCGGCTCAACGGCGTGCCCGCCCGGTCCGCGACACCGAACCGGTCCAGCAGCTCCCCCGCCCGCCGCCGCGCCCGCTCCGCCGACAGCCCGTGCACCCGCCCCACCCGCAGCAGGTAGGAGGCGGCGTCGAAGGGCAGCGCCGGCGGGAAGCGCTCGGGCACGTACGCCGCCGGGCCGGGCCGCGCCACCCGCCCCGTGCTCGGCCGCTCGATCCCGGCGACCAGCCGCAGCAGCGTCGACTTGCCGCTCCCGTTCCGCCCGGCGATCCGCACCAGCTCGCCCGGCCCGACCGCGAGGTCGACCCCGCGCAGGATCCACCGCTCCCGCCGCCCGTACCGCTTGCCGACCGCCGTCAGCTCCATCGCTCCCCCCGCTCCAGTCCGTCGTGAAAGGAAGGCTATCCACGCCGCGTAAGACCGCTGTGAAAGCACGGATTCCCAAGCTGTGCGCCGGAGTTCACGCCGGAGCTGGTCGAAGCACGATCCGGGCCCGTTTCGCCATGGCGAACTGATGATCCCCAGGGCGTGTCCGACAATTGGCGTCGGATCAGGGCGCGGCGTCGGGGTGCGTGCATCGCAAGGCGGAGGAGGGAGTCCATGCGGAGCATCGGCGACCGACGACAACGCGGCGAGGTGCGTGCACCGGCGTCGCGCACCCGGCGGGAATTGTCGGACACGCCCTAGGATCGGCCGGGTGACTACCGGACGACGACCACAGACCAGGCTCGGCAGCCTGCTGGCAGCAGTGGCGATAACGGGCGCCTCGCTGCTCCTCGGCCTGCCCGCCCACGCCGACGAACCATCAGCCGGCGCCGCTCCCGCGACCAAGGAGGCGCCCCGGGTCGACCTCGTCCTGGACGTCAGCGGCTCCATGCGCGAGGCGGACATCCAGGGCAAGAGCCGCATCGCGGTGGCCCAGCAGTCGCTGAACGAGGTGATCGACGCGCTGCCCGCGGAGACCGAGTTCGGCATCCGCACCCTGGGGGCGAACTACCCCGGCAACGACAAGGCCCAGGGCTGCCAGGACACCAAGCAGCTGTACCCGGTCGGCAAGACCAACAAGGTCGAGGCCAAGACCGCCGTCGCCACCCTGCGCCCCACCGGCTGGACCCCGATCGGCCTGGCGCTGCGCGGCGCCGCGCAGGACCTCGGCAAGGGCGAGACCACCCGCCGGGTGGTGCTGATCACCGACGGCGAGGACACCTGCACCCCGCCCGACCCCTGTGACGTCGCCCGCGAACTCGCCTCCCAGGGCATCCACCTGGTGGTCGACACCCTGGGCCTGGCCCACGACGACAAGACCCGCCAGCAGCTGCTCTGCATCGCCAACGCGACCGGCGGCACCTACACCGACGTCCGCACCCAGGAGCAGCTCACCGACAAGGTGAAGCAGCTGGTCGACCGCTCCAACGACACCTACACGGTGACCCCGGTCAAGACCACCGGCACCGACAAGTGCGAGAGCGCCCCGGTGCTCGCCCCGGGCGTCTACACCGACCGCGAGAAGTTCTCCGAGCACCGCGTCTACAAGGTCCCGGTCAAGTCCGGCCAGGAGCTGCGCGCCTCGGTCAGCGTCGCCCTCGACCGCCCGGTGGCCCGGGACTACGGGGTGCTGCTCCAGGCCACCAGCGCGACCGGCCAGGAACTGGTCCGCGGCACCGACGCCGGCAGCAGCCGCACCGACGTGGTCTCCACCGGCCTGCGCTGGTCCACCGACGACTCCAAGGGCTACGTCACCGCGAGCCCCACGGCCACCAAGGACTCCAAGGAGAAGCCGGAGACCACGGTCTGCCTGGTCGTCAGCAACTCGCTGGCCCCGCAGGCCGGCGTGCTGGCCGACCCCGGCCTGCCGCTGGAGCTGACCGTCGACCTGGCCTCCGCCTCGCCCGCCCCGGAGGGCGCCGCGATGGGCCTCGGCCGCGGCTGGATCCTGCTGCTCACCCTCACCCTGGCCGGCCTGGCCTTCGGTCTGGTCTTCGGCTGGATCGCGCGCTGGCGGATCGCCGTCTGGCGGGAGAACTGACCATGCGTACGACGATCCGCGGCGCCCTCGCCGCCCTCGCCCTGCTGCCCGCCCTGGCCCTGAGCGCCCTGGGCGCCCCGGCCGCCTCGGCCGCCTCGCCGTCCCCCTCGGCCAGTGCGAGCGGCACCCCGGCCCCGGCCACCAAGGCCGGCACCTCCTTCCTGACCGCGGTCAACCTCTCGCCCAACCAGGACGCCAACGTCTCCGTCTCCACCGGTGACTACCTGTACTGGGCGTTCGGCGCCGCCGAGGGCCAGACCCCGACGGTCAACCTGACCGTCGGCCTGGCCCCCTCGGCCGACCGGCACGGCCCGCAGACCTGGTCCGTCGAGGTCTTCGACGGGCTGCGCCGCCGCCAGGCGTGCACCGCCGGCACCCAGAACGCCACCGCCGAGCAGAGCGCCGGCTCGCTGGCGCTGAACTGCACCCTGCGCGAGGTCCGCACCTGGGCCGAGCCGTGGTCCGGCGACCCGCTGCCCGGCACCTACTACGTGCGGCTGTCGGTCAGCGACGTCCCGCAGCCGGACCTCGGCCTGGCCTCCTCGGTGCAGCTGCACGTCGCCGCCAAGGGCGACGCGGACAACGCCCAGCCGGAGGGCGGCGAGCTGAAGGCCCCGCTGGTCCCGCCGGCCGGCGGCGGCGCGAGCACGGCCAAGGCGGCCGCCCCGGTGGCCCAGGAGGAGCACTGGTACACCGGCTGGTTCTCCGGCTGGAACAGCCGCTGGTACTGGACGATCGGCGGCGGCTTCCTGGCCGCGCTGGCCGGCATCCTCGGCTACCGGCTGACCCGGCACCCGCGCGGCCACCGGCCCGGCCACTACGGCGCCGTCCCGTCGCAAGGCTCCCACCAGAGCAGCCACTACACCGGCTCGGACCGCCCCTGACCCGCCCCGGAGGGCCGGCCGGACGTCGTTCCGGCCGGCCCTCCGGCGTGTCCGGGCCCCGCGCTCAGCCGCGGAACAGGTTGTGCCCGACGTCGGTCGGGACCTCGTCCTGGACCGGCTTGCTGCCCGGCCCCGGCACGTGCTCGCCGGGGATCGGCTCGTCGCCCTCCCGGTGCAGCAGCACGACCCCGTCCTCGGCCCACAGCTGCCGGTAGCCGTGCGCCAGCAGCAGCTGGATCCGCTCGGCCTGCTCCTTGTCCGTCTTGAACGGGAAGGACCGCTTGTCGCCCCGGGTGAGCACGTACTCGCGCCCGCGCGGTGTGCCGTCCACCAGCACCACGTCCGTCCGGGCGGTCAGCCGCGGCGCGATCTGGTTGTCCGCCTCGACGGACGCCCCGTCCGGGATCAGCGCGGCCGCCCGCACCAGCGCCGCCTCGCTCGGCTTGGGCGCCCAGGAGGACGGCAGGACCAGCGGCACCAGCCCGATCGGCACCGCGGCCACCAGCGCGATGCCGGCCGCGCCGAGGCCCAGCCGGCGGGCCCGCCGCAGGCTCCGCTCCGGCCGCCCGGTGGCGCTCAGCCGGCCCAGCACCTCGATCGCGGCGGTGAGCAGGACCGGCCACAGCAGCGAGTCGTAGTGCCGGGCGATCGACCAGTGGTTGGGGTTGCTGGACAGGATCCGTTCGGCCAGCAGCGGCACCGCGCACAGCACGGTGGCCGAGCGCAGCGGCAGCAGCAGCATGGTGCCGAACAGCCACAGCAGCAGCAGCGGCTTGAGCGGCTGGTCGAAGGCGGCCTGCACCAGCAGGAACGGGTCGTGCAGCAGGTTGCGCAGCGCGTCGCCGCCGTCCGTGCCGAGCGAGCCGTAGTTCCAGTAGTAGCCCGGTTCCCCGCCCATCGCCGGGATCAGCCAGGTGATGGCGGCGGCCGAGGCGACCGGCCCGCCCAGCAGCAGTCCCAGCCCGGTGCGGCGGCCCGCCCGGTCGTCGGTGCGGCGGGTGCGCAGCAGCAGCACCAGCCCGTACGCCCCGACCAGCAGGCCGAGGTCCTCCTTGGTGCAGCACAGCAGCAGGGCGGCGAGCAGCACCGTGCCGTACCGGCGGGCCAGCCCGCGCTCCAGCATCAGCAGGGTCAGCGGGACCGCGAAGGCGACCTCGTGGAAGCCCACCCGGGCGGCGACCAGCAGCGGCCAGCCGAGCCCGTAGACCAGGCCGGCCAGGTCGGCGGCCCGGCGGGCGGTGCGCGGCTCGGCGCCGGCGAAGGCGTACCCGGCGATCCGCCGGATCAGCGGCACGCCGGCCGCGAACAGCAGCGACTGCCCGATGATCAGCGAGCGCGGGTCGTCCCAGATCCAGTACAGCGGCGCGAGCAGCGCCAGCACCGGCGAGAAGTGGTCGCCCAGCAGCGAGAAGCCGGGCGGGAACTCGTGGTGGAAGCTCTTCAGCGTCGAGACGGGCAGCCCGAAGTGGGCGTAGCCGCGCACGCCCTGGTCGAAGATGCCGAGGTCGAAGCCGCCGAGCGAGACGGACGTCCAGCCCTGCAGGCCGATGGCGCAGGTCACCGTGAAGCAGAGCGCGGTGAGCAGCGCGGTGCGCCGGGCGGGGCCGAGCAGGACGGCCGCGGCCATCCGGCGGACGGCGGGCCCGGCGGCGGCCGGCGGCGGGGGTGCGGTCTGGGTGGTCACGTCTGGTCTGGTCCGTCCGGTCTGGGGTCCGTGGGTCCGGTCCGTCAGGTCCGGTTCGTCAGCGCGGGGTCGCGGTCCAGCCTGGCGGTCAGCAGGGTCAGGGCCCCGCCGCCGGCGGCGTCCACGGCCTGCCGCCGGGCGCGGTACAGCCGCACGCCCAGGACGACCAGGACGGCGATCGCGATCGGCGGGTAGATGGCGCCGGGCAGCTGCCAGTACCAGGCGACCCCGCGGCCCCAGCGGTGCGGCACCGCCCACATCACGTGGGAGAGGAAGACCGCCGCGGTCACGCCGAACAGCACCCGCCGGGCCGTGGTCCTGGCCTCCACCGCCAGCAGGGCGAGCAGCGGGATGCACCAGACCCAGTGGTGGGTCCAGCTGATCGGCGAGACCAGCAGCGCGGTGAGCGCGGCGCAGACCGCGCCCCAGGCGTCGGCCCGCCGCAGCACCCGCGCCGAGCGGCCGGCCAGCACCGCCACCCCGAGCCCGAACACCGCGACCAGCGCCGAGGCGACGACCCCGACCAGGCCGGGGTCGTTGACGTCGAGCAGCCGGCAGACGGCGCCGCGCAGCGACTGGTTGTCCACCAGGACGGTCACGCCGACCCGGCTCGGGTCCCAGAGGTAGGTGGTCCAGAACCCGTACGAGGCGTCGGGCAGGAGGGCCCAGCCGATCAGGCCCGCCGCCAGGAAGGTGCCGGCCGAGACGAAGGCGGCCCGGACCCGGCCGGTCAGGAACAGGTAGACGGCGAACAGGCCCGGGGTGATCTTGATGGCGGTGGCCAGGCCGATGCCCACGCCCTTGAGGCGGTGGCTGTCCGGCCGGGTCAGGTCCCACAGGACCAGGCAGAGTATGCCGAGGTTGACCTGGCCGTACTGGAAGGTGGTGAAGACCGGCTCCAGCCAGACGCCGAGGCCGGTGGCCAGGACCACCACGGCCGCGCGGTGCCGCTTCGGCCAGCCGGCCAGCTTGAGCGACAGGTGCACGGCCGCGGCGAGCAGCGCGTAGTTGAGGAGCATCACCAGGACGCGCAGGGTGCTCACGTCGAACCAGGTGCTCGGTACGAAGAGCATCGCCGCGAACGGCGGGTAGGTGGCCGGCAGGTCCCAGCCGGGCAGCCGCATCGCGTACAGGTCCTCGCCGCGGACCACCGCCTGGCCCTCGGCCCGGTAGACCAGCATGTCGACCATGGTGGCCCCGTGGACGTGCCGGAACCAGGCGAACACCGCCAGTGAAACCGCCGCCACACAGGCCGCCGGAAGCGTCCAGGAATTCGGCCTTCCGGTTTCCGCCGCGTCGCCGGACCCTTCCGGACCGGACCGCCGCACCCACCGTTTCAGACCGAACTCGCGCACCGCGATGGCACCCCGTCGAGATAGACCAGATCGTTCCCTCGTCGCCGTCTGGGCCCACCCACCATAACCGACCCCCCTGAGCCCCAAACCGCGTCAGAAACGGGCCCGGAGGGGCGATGTGACCTCCCCCACACCGGGCCCCGGGTCGGGGTCGGCACCGGGCCGGGACCCCAAAACGCGAAATCCCGCCGGGAGTTGCCCCCCGGCGGGATTTCGTCGACCGGCCGGAGCCGGTCCGTTGGGTGGAGCTGAGGGGATTCGAACCCCTGACCCCCTCGATGCGAACGAGGTGCGCTACCGGACTGCGCCACAGCCCCAACGAGAAGAAACTCTAGCACCTTTCGGAGGGGGTCCGTGACCACCCCCCGGATCACGGTGCCGGCCGGGGTGGCCAGGGGGCTCGCCCCGAACGCGGGCCGCCCCGCCCGCGGTGGCGGGCGAGGCGGCATCGGGCGGGTGCGTCGCGGCGTACGGGCGGGGCCGGGGGCCGGCCCCCGTCACTCGTTGGCCGCGCGCGGGCGCGACTCGGGAGCCTGGGGCTCGGCGTACTGGTCGAAGAGCGGGGTCTTGCGGGACTCGGCGGGGCGCCCGGCGGTCCAGGTGCCGGGGGCCGACAGGTCGAGGCCGCGGGAGACCCGGGGGGCGACCGGGGCGGTCACGTAGGTCGGCAGCGGGACGGGCACCGGCTCCCAGGAGTCCGGCCCGGCCGCGCCGCGCTCGCGCATGCCGTCGACCCACTCCTCGTGCTCGGTCGCCTCGGCCACCGCGGAGGCGGAGGGCACCGAGACGGTGGCCTGCTCGGGGTCGGCGGCCAGCCGCAGGTGGGAACGGCGCGCGGGCCGCTCCCCGGCGGGCGCGGCCGGGGCCGGCTCCGCGGCGGGGGCCTCGGCCGGGGCGCCGGCCGGCGGCCGGGCCTCGGCGCGCTGCTGCTCGCGCTTGCGCAGCCGCTCGGCGGCCTGGGCGGCCCGGACCCGGTCGAGCTTCACCTCGTACCGCTGGCGCTCCAGCCGGCGCAGGTGGCCGATGTACAGGGTGAGGAGGACCGCCGGGACCGCCGGGACCCAGAGGAAGGCGAGTCCGGCCACCGCGGCGACCACCGCGCCGAGCGCGAAGGAGAGGAAGAGGGCGGTGACCATCCGGCGCCGGCGGGCCAGCAGCCGCGCCCGGCGCTCGGTCCCGACCCGCGGTTCGGGGCCCGGCCGCTCGGCCGGGCGCTGCACCGGGGGTTCGGGCTCCCGTGCGGGGTCGCCGGAGGCGGCCTCGTCCCGTTCGGGAGGACCGTCGTCGCTCTGCTCGTCACGCGGTTCGTCACCCAGGGCCCGGGCTGCCCGCCGCTCCAGCCCCGAACGCCCGGCCAGCAGGCGGATGGCGGTGCTGAAGCGTTCCGTCGGGCGCGCCTCGTTGAGTTCGTCCTGCCTGCGGAGCCACATCGGCACCAGATAGGCGGCCCAGGCCCCTACGATGACGGCGTAGATAAGGCCGCTACTGCTCACGATTCACACCGTACGGGCGCCGGGGAAGGCCTGGCAGCAATTTGGTGCGGCGTGTCGTGTGATCAAGCTGATTCTCCGACTATTTTGCCGCTATTTGTGCGGGTCCGGTGCCCCGGCGATGCCATATCGATATTTCTTTCGAACATACATTCAATTACGTGTCCCGCGCCCGGAACTGAGCGCGCGCCAGCGCTCCAGCATCCCCTCCGGGACCTCCTCGTCGGTCAGCGCGTAGACGAGGTGGTCGCGCCAGTCGCCGTCGATGTGGAGATAGCGCGGACGGATTCCCTCCGAGCGGAAGCCGAGCTTTTCCACCACCCGTCGGCTCGGGCCGTTCTCCGGGCGGATGCAGACCTCGATCCGGTGCAGTCCGAGCGTGCGGAAGCAGTAGTTCACCGAAAGGGCCACGGCGGTCGGGATGATGCCCCGGCCCGCCACCTCCTCGTCCACCCAGTACCCGATGTTCGCCGAGCACATCGATCCCCAGGTGATCCCGCCGACGGTCAACTGGCCGACCAGCTGGCCCTTGTGGACCACGACGAAGGGCAGCATCCGGCCGGCCGAGGCCTCGCCGCGCAGGAAGCGGACCATCTGCCGGTAGGTCGGCCGGGCGCCGGCCGCCTGGCCCGCCGGGCCGGGCGGCACGGTGGCCTCCCAGCGGCGCAGCCAGTCCCGGTTGCGGCGGCTCACCTCCTGCCACTCGCGCTGGTCGCGGGCCCGGATGGGGCGCAGCACGACCTCCCCCTCGTGGAGTTCTACCGGCCAGCCGGCGTTCAGTGCCCTCTCCTGGATGCTGGAGCCCCGGGTGCCGGGGCGTCGGTCCGGGGGTGGTCCCCGCCGCCGAGCTGGTCGACGGCGTGGGCGAGCAGCGGCTCCAGGACGGCGAGGCCGTCCCTGACGCCGCCGGTCGAGCCCGGCAGGTTGACGATCAGGGTACGTCCGGCGAGGCCGGCGAGCCCGCGGGAGAGCGCCGAGGTCGGCACCTTCTCCCGGCCGTACGCGCGGACGGCCTCGGCGATGCCGGGGACCTGGCGGTCGATCACCCGGGCGGTCATCTCGGGGGTGAGGTCCATCGGCGAGATGCCGGTGCCGCCGGTGGTCAGCACCACGTCGTAGCCGGCCGCGACGGCCTCGCGCAGCACGGCCTCCACCGGCTCGCCGTCCGGGACGACCCGGGGGCCGTCGGCGGTGAAGCCCATCGCGGTCAGGCCGGCCACCAGCAGCGGGCCGCCCCGGTCCTCGTAGACCCCGGCCGAGGCCCGGTTGGAGACGGTGACCGCCAGGGCCCTCACTGCGCCACCTCCGGGGCGAACCAGTCGCCGCTCTTGCCGCCGGTCTTGCTCAGCACCCGGACGGACTCGATCGTGGCGCCCTTGTCCACCGCCTTGACCATGTCGACGACGGTCAGCCCGGCCACCGCGACGGCGGTCAGCGCCTCCATCTCGACGCCGGTGCGGTCGGCGGTCTTCACGGTGGCGGTGATCTCGACCGCGTCGTCCGCGACGGCGAGGTCGACCTTGACGCCGGAGACCGCGATCGGGTGGCAGAGCGGGATCAGCTCCGGGGTCTTCTTGGCGCCCATGATCCCGGCGATCCGGGCCACCGCGAGGGCGTCGCCCTTGGGCACGCCCTCGCCGCGCAGCAGGTGGACCACCTGCGGGGAGACCCGCACCCGGCCGGCCGCCACGGCGGTGCGCGCGGTGGCGGCCTTCTCGGTCACGTCGACCATCCGGGCCGCGCCCTGGTCGTCGACGTGGGTGAGGCGGTCGCCGGGGGGAGGTGTCGTCACGGGTAACTCCAGGGGCGCGCAGGTCGAATACCGCGCTACCGTACCGTTCCCCGGTCCCGGGGGCCGATCAGGCGTCCAGCAACACCACGTCCACCTCGCTGCCGGCCGGCAGTTCGGTGGTCTCCTCGGGGACGGTGATCAGGCAGTCGGCCCGGGCCAGCGCGCCCACCAGGTGCGACCCGGCGCCGCCGACCGGCTCGACCGTGCCGTCGGCCACCGAGTAGCGGCCGCGCAGGAACTGCCGGCGGCCGGCCGGGGAGCGCAGCGGGGACGGGCAGAGCGCGCGGACGACCGGGCGGTGCACGTCGGCGGCGCCGAGCATGGTGCGGATGACCGGGCGGACGAAGAGCTCGAAGGAGATGTAGGCGCTCACCGGGTTGCCGGGCAGGGCGAGCAGCGGCACCCCGGCCGCGCCGCCGATCCGGCCGAAGCCCTGCGGCTTGCCGGGCTGCATCCGCAGCCGCCGGAAGTCGACCCCGCCGTAGGACTCGAAGACCTCCTTGACCACGTCGTACGCGCCGACGCTGACCCCGCCGCTGGTGACGATCAGGTCGGCCCGGCCGAGCTGGTCCTCCAGGACGGCGCGCAGCCGGTCGGCGTCGTCCGGGACGGCGCCGACCCGGAAGGCGATGGCGCCGGCGTCCTGGGCGGCCGCGGTGAGGGCGAAGCTGTTGGAGTCGGCGATCTGCCCGGGGCCGACCGGCTCGCCGGGCTGGACCAGCTCGCTGCCGGTGGACAGCACCACGACCCGGGGGCGGGGGCGGACCTTCACGGTGGGCCGGCCGATCGCGGCGAGCAGGCCGAGCTGGGCGGGGCCGAGCCGGGTGCCGGCCTCCAGCACCCGGACGCCGGCCGCGACGTCGCTGCCGCGGCGGCGGATGTGCGCGCCCGCGGCGACCGGGCGCAGCACCCGGACCTCCTCGTCCGGGACCGGCGCGGTCATCGCGGCGGCGGCCACCCCGGTGCCGGTGCCGCCGTCGGTCCACTCGACCGGGGCGACGGCCTGGGCGCCGGGCGGCATCGGGGCGCCGGTCATGATCCGGGCGGCCTGGCCGGGGCCGACCCTGGGCAGCGCGTCGGCGCCGGCCGCGATGTCGCCGACCACCGAGAGCACCGACGGGTAGGTGTCGGTGGCGCCCTCGGTGTCGGCGGTGCGGACCGCGTAGCCGTCCATCGAGCTGTTGTCGAAGGGCGGCAGGTCGCCGTCGGCGACCACGTCCTCCTCGAGCCGGCAGCCGCGGGCCTCCAGCAGCTGGAGCTCGATCGCGGGCAGCGGGCCGACCGCGGCCAGCACGTCGGCGAGGTGCTCGTCCACCGTCCAGAGGCGGGGGGCCGCCGGGGCCGGGTCCGCTCCGGCGTCGCAGCAGGCGCTGGGCATGGTGCTGTGCTCGGTGGACCCGGTCATCGGCGGCTCGCTCCCTCGGTCGTGGTCCTGCGTCAGTCCTGCATCTCGGAGCCGACGAACTCCCGCAGCCAGGAGCGGAACTCCGGGCCCAGGTCCTCGCGTTCGGCGGCCAGACGGACGATAGCGCGCAGGTAGTCGGCGCGGTCGCCGGTGTCGTAGCGGCGGCCCTTGAAGAGCACGCCGTGCACCTGCCCGCCGTCCGCCGCCTCGCGGTTGGTCAGCTCGCGCAGGGCGTCGGTCAGTTGGATCTCGCCGCCGCGGCCGGGCGGGGTCTCCCGCAGCACGTCGAAGACCAGCGGGTCGAGGACGTAGCGGCCGATCACGGCGTAGCTCGACGGGGCCTCGCCGGGCTCGGGCTTCTCGACCAGGTCGGTCACCTGGAAGACGTCCTCGCCGAAGCCGTTCGCCTTGACGGCGGCGCAGCCGTAGAGGTGGATCTGAGAGGGGTCGACCTCCATCAGGGCGACGACCGAGCCGCCGAGCTGCTGCTGCACCTCGATCATCCGGGAGAGCAGCGGGTCGCGCGGGTCGATCAGGTCGTCGCCGAGCAGGACGGCGAAGGGCTGGCCGGCGACGTGCTGCTCGGCGACCGAGACGGCGTGGCCGAGGCCCTTCGGGTCGCCCTGGCGGACGTAGTGCATGTTGGCCAGCTCGACGGACTCGCGGACCCGGGCCAGGCGCTGCTCGTCGCCCTTGCGGACCAGCAGCTCCTCCAGCTCGTAGGCGCGGTCGAAGTGGTCCTCCAGGGCCCGCTTGTTGCGCCCGGTGACCATCAGTATGTCGGACAGGCCCGCGGCGGAGGCCTCCTCGACGACGTACTGGATCGCCGGCTTGTCGACGACCGGGAGCATCTCCTTCGGGGTGGCCTTGGTCGCCGGAAGGAAGCGGGTGCCCAGTCCGGCCGCGGGCACCACGGCCTTGGTCACCGGAACTCGGGGGTTGGTCGTCGTCATGCGTTCACCTTACTCAGGCACGTTTTCGCCCGGCCGAGTACGGGCGGACGGCTAGGACAGCACGTCGCTGGGCCCGGCCGCGGTGGCAGTCGTATGGGTCGCGACCGGCTGGGCGAACGGGTCCCGGCCGACACAGGCCGACACACTACCCGCCTTTTCCGTACGGTCACGTTCGGCATCCGTTCCGTGATCGGGCGTGCGAGCGGCCTGTTCGGAGCGGTCGGCGCGGGGCTCCCCGGACTCCCCGGGCGGCCGGGCCGAGAGCCGCCAGCAGTCGCCGCCGGACGCCCGGGCCGCGGCGAGCGCCGTGTCGGCGGCGCGCAGCAGGACGGCCGCGTGGGTGCCGTTCTCGGGCAGCACGGCGATGCCGGCGGCGGCGGTCAGGCCGTTGCCGGCGGCGGGGCGGGACTCGCGCGGGCCGGAGGACCAGTCCAGCAGCAGGTGCCGGCGGACCGACCAGACCAGCCGCTCGGCGACCTGGGCGGCGCCCTCGGCGCCGGTGTCCGGCAGCACCACCAGGAACTCCTCGCCGCCGTAGCGGCCGAGGGTGTCGGCCCGGCGGATCTCCATCGCGAGCCGCTGGGCGAGGTCGCGCAGCACCGCGCCCGCCCGGCCCCGGCCGTGCTCGGCGACGACCGCGTCGAAGCCGCTGATGGCGAGCATCAGCACGGCGAGCGGGCGCGGGCCGTCGGCCTGTCCGGTGTGCTCGGCGCGACGGGCCCGTTCGATCTCCCGGTCCAGGGTGAGCTGGAGGTGGCGGTAGTTCCACACGCCGGTGAGCGGGTCGCAGGAGGCGGTGCGCTCCAGGTCGGCGCAGCGCTCCTCCAGTTCGGCGATCCGCCCGCGCAGCCGCTGCGCCCCGGCGGCGGCCCGGGCCCGCTCCCGGCGGCCGCGCAGTCCGAGGGCGGTGGCGCCGGCCAGTGCGGGGACGCCGAGTGCGGCCAGGGCCTGGACCAGCAGCGGGGTGGTCAATGGGGGGTGCCCCTTCGCGTGTCAGGCTCTGCGCGTCGGCGGTGCGGAGGCCAGGAGGATCGGATGAACGAGGATCGGATGCCCAACGAGAAGAGCGGCCTGAGGACACGGCTGTTGTCGCGGCGGCGCGAACTGGCCGCCGAGGAGCGGGCGGCGGCGGCCGACGCGCTGGCCGGGCACGCCGGGGAGCTGGCCGCCCCCGGCGCCACGGTGGCCGCGTACGTCTCGGTGGGAGCCGAGCCCGGGACCAGGCCGCTGCTGGACGCGCTGCGGGCGCGCGGGGTGCGGGTGCTGCTGCCGGTGCTGCTGCCGGACAACGACCTGGACTGGGCCGCGTACGCGGGGCCGGACGCGCTGGCCCCGGCCGGGCGCGGGCTGCTGGAGCCGGTCGGTCCGCGGCTCGGCCCGGAGGCGGTCGTGCGGGCGGCGGTGGTGCTGCTGCCGGGCCTGGCGGTGGACCGCTCCGGGCTGCGGCTGGGCCGGGGCGGCGGCAGCTACGACCGGGTGCTGGACCGGCTGGCGCGGGCGGGGGCGCGGCCGGTGCTGGCGGTCCTGCTGTACGAGCACGAGCTGCTGGAGCGGGTGCCGGCCGAGCCGCACGACCGGCCGGTGGACCTGGCGGTGCTGCCCTCGGGGGTGCGCAGGCTCGGGTGAGACGGCGGCGGCCCCGCTCCCTCGGGGGGTACGGACCGGGTGAAAACGGCGCGACAGGCCCGGCCG
>NZ_JBHVEU010000007.1:0-51381 GCF_042802075.1 Kitasatospora sp. NPDC057518 | reverse complement strand
GAACCAGGGAACCCCGGAACCTCGGAATCCGAGAGCATCGGAACCCCCGTCAGGGCTGCCGCAGGGCCTCGGTGAGCCGGTGGGCCGCCTCGACGACGGCCTGGGAGAGCTGGGCGCCGGGGTGCCGGCTGAGCCGTTCGATCGGCCCGGAGACCGTGACGGCGGCCACCACCCGGTTGGACTGGCCGCGGACGGGCGCGGCCACGGAGGCGACCCCGACCTCGCGCTCGCCGACCGACTGGGCCCAGCCGCGGCGCCGCACGCCGCTCAGCGCGGTGGCGGTGAAGCGGGCCCCCTGCAGGCCGCGGTGGAGGCGCTCGGGCTCCTCCCAGGCGAGCAGGATCTGGGCGGCGGAGCCGACCTTCATGGGGAGGGTGACCCCCACCGGAACGGTGTCGCGCAGGCCGGTGAGCCGCTCGGCGGCGGCCACGCAGATCCGGACCTCGCCCTGCCGCCGGTAGAGCTGGGCGCTCTCGCCGGTGGCGTCCCGCAGCTGGGCGAGGACCGAGCCGGCCGCGGCCAGCAGCCGGTCCTCGCCGGCGGCCGCCGAGAGCTCGCCGAGGCGGGGGCCGAGCATGAACCGGCCCTGAACGTCCCGGCTGACCAGGCGGTGGTGTTCGAGTGCGACGGCCAGCCGGTGGGCGGTGGGCCGCGCCATGCCGGTGGCCGCGACGAGGCCGCCCAGGGTGGCGGGCCCGGCCTCCAGGGTGCCGAGGATCGAGGTGACCTTGTCGAGCACGCCGACGCCGCTCGTGTTCTCCATGGGATGGGTACTCCAGTCTCAAGGCCCGGGAGCAGCGGGTCCGCGCTGCTCACGGCGGCTCCTGGCGGGGAGCCGGGGGGTGTGGTCAGCGAGGACAGGCCGGAGAAGTCGGCCGATTGCCTGCGCCGGGCACGAGACGGGTACGCGAAAGGACCGGGGCGGGAAGCGCCCGGGCGAAGGACAGCACAGAGAGCACCGTGTCTCCTCATCTTTCCCGCGCCACAGTGGCGACAGGCCGGAGTTGGCACTGCCCCCGCCAACACGGCGCGTACTTCGGACGCCGGGTCGAACGGGGAGTTGCCGGGGCTTCGTAGGGCCGGTCCCTCCACCCCTCTGGATGATTCGCCAGGAACGATACAAGACATCCGGGGCGGGTCGGCAAGTCCCCCCGCCCTCGACCCGCCCTCGGCCACGCCCCGCGGGGCCGGCTCAGCGGTGGCGCGGCCCCGACAGGCCGGTGCACGGGGCCCCGTCCGGGCTGCCGGGCAGGGTCGCGTCCCAGGCGTGCAGGGCGGCGAGGGCGGCGGTGCGCTCGCGGTCCGTCGGCCGGGTGCCCTCGGGGCCGAGCAGGTAGTCGGCGACCGGGGTGAGCAGCAGGGTGGCGTCGCCGGCCGGGAGCAGCAGCGCCTCGTCCCACTGGTGCCGGATGACGGTGCGGCGCAGCAGCGTGCCGTGGCGCGGCGAGGTGCCGTGGCACGGCGGGGTGCCGGCAGAGGTCCGGCGGCGGAGTTCGGGGGCGACCTCGGCCTCCAGGACGGTGCGGACGTCCCGCAGGGCGCCGAGCGGCACGTGCTCGGCGGCGAGGTCGAGGAGGGCGGCGGCCTCCGGGGCGAGCCGGTAGGCGGCGACCACCGCGGCGGTCTCGACGGGCTCGAAGGGCTGCCCGGCGAGCCTGGCCACGTCGATCACGTCGCCCGCGAGGAAGGTGCGCCCGAGCCCCTCCTCGGCGAGGGCGATCAGGCATTCGACGTGGTCGTCGGCGGCCAAGTAGGGGCGGACCGGGACGGTGGCGAGGTCGCCGGGGAGCGCGGCGGTCGCGACCCGCACCTGGTACCACGGGTCGAGCAGCGGGTCCCCGGCCGGCCAGCGCAGGGTGACGGCGGTGTGCCGGGGGCGCTCGCCGAGCAGGGTGACCTCCACGGACTCCACCGGGTGGTCGGTGACCAGCCGGTTGACGGCCTGCCAGAGCGAGGCCTCGGTGGGGCTGACGAGGCTGAGCTCGGCCAGCGGCCGGGGCAGGTCGGGCGGGTAGTAGCCGGCCAGCGGCAGGTCGCGGATCGGGCGGACCCCGGTGGCGTCGGCGAGGTCGCGGGCGACCCGGGCGTAACACTCGACCCGGTCGCGGGCGCGCCGCAGCTCGTCCCGGGCGTGCGCGCCCATCCGGACGTCCTCCCGGGCGAGCGCGGCGAGCACCAGGTACGGGAGGTGGCGCTCGCCGCGGGCGCGGTGGAGCAGTTCGACGGGTCCGTCGGCCGGGTCGACGTCGAGCAGGCGGTGGAGCAGGTCGGTGTCCAGGCCGCCGTGCCGGTCCGTGACCCGGTCGGTGCTCAGGTCCGTGCTCAAGTCCGTGCTCGACGCCGTACTCGGTTCCGCGTTCGGATCCGCTTTCCGGCCGGTGCTCAGGTCGCTGTTCCGGTCCGTGTTCATGGGCGTCCGCCTCCGAGAGCCGTGGGGGTCGCCGGTCGGCGGCCGGGCGACCGGGGACGTGGCGGGTCCGGCGGTGAGGGGCCGGGCCGACTGCGGGCGCCACATCACCGATTGTGGCGACGGCCGATCAACACCGGATCACCACCGGGTCGACGATCTCTCGACATCCCGCCAGGTCCCGTGGGTTGATAGGGACTCACCAATTCGGGGGTGGCACGTGCGGGCGGGGGCGAGCACATGAAGCGGGCAGGTGCAGGAATGGATGATTTCCGGTTCTCGGTGCTGGGCTTGATGCGGGCGCAGCGCGGCGCGACCGTACTGAAGGTGGGCAGCCCCCAGCAGCAGGCGATGCTGGCGGTGCTGCTGCTCCGGCCCGGCCACGGCGCGAGCGCCACCGACCTGATCGACGCCCTGTGGGGCGAGGAGCCGCCGGGCACCGCGATGACGACGGTGCGCACCTACGCCTGGCGGTGGCGCAAGGTCCTGCACGGCGAGGCGCCGGACGCGCCGACCGTGCTGACCTCGGTCGGGGACGGCTACCGGCTGGTGCTGCCCAAGCACGCGGTGGACGCGGCGCAGGCGGAGGAGCTGGCGGCGCAGGCCGAGCGCACGGCGGCCGCCGGGGAGCCGCAGCAGGCGCGCGACCTGCTGAACCAGGCCCTGGAGCTGTGGCAGGGCGAGCCGCTGGCCGGCATCCCCGGGCCGTTCGCGCAGCGGCAGCGCCAGCGGCTCCAGGAGCTGCGGCTGACCCTGCTGGAGGAGCGGATCGCCCTGGACCTGGCGCTGGGGCGCTACTCCCGGTGCATCCCGGAGCTGACCTCGCTGACCACCGAGCACCCGCTGCACGAGCGGGCGTACGGGCTGCTGATGCGGGCGCTGTACCAGGCCGGGCGGCAGGCGGACGCGCTGGCGGTGTTCCGGGGCGCGCGTCAGCTGTTCCTGGCCGAACTGGGGGTGGCGCCCGGGGCGGAGCTGGACCTGCTGCACCAGCGGATCCTGGAGGGGGACCCGTCGCTCGCCGCCCCGGCACCCTCCGTCGCGCTCGTCCCCGCCGCGCTCGTCCCGGGCCCGGCCGCCGCCGGTCCGGCGGAGCCGGCCGCGCCCGGGGCCGAGGCACCGGACCCGCCCGTCGGCCCGTCGGCGCCGAACGCTCCCGCCGCCGCACCGGCCGGGAACACCGCCCCGGCCGGGAGCAGCACACCGACCCCCAGACCGGCCCAACTGCCGCCCGACGCGGCCGACTTCACCGGCCGATCGGTCCTGGTCGAACGGCTGGGCAAGGCTCTCGGCGGGGTGCACGGAGGGGCGCATGGAGGGGCGCCCGACAGAAACCCCGGCGCACCGGGCCAGCAGGCGCTGGTGATCGCGACCGTGGTCGGCATGGGCGGGGTCGGCAAGACCGCGCTGGCCCTGCACGTCGCCCACCGGGTGCGCGAGGCCTACCCGGACGGGCAGCTCTACGTCGACCTGCGGGGCGCCGACGCCACCCCGGCCGATCCGGAGGCGGTGCTCAGCGGCTTCCTGGTGGCGCTCGGCGTGCCCGCCGACGCGGTGCCGGAGGGGCTGGACGCCCGCTCGGCGCTGTTCCGCTCGGCGGTGGACGGCCGGCGGCTGCTGCTGGTGCTCGACAACGTCCACGACACCGCGCAGATCAGACCGCTGCTGCCGGGTGCGGTCGGCTGCGCCGTGCTCACCACCAGCCGGACCCGGCTGTCCGGCCTGCCCGCGACCGTCCAGGCCGACCTCGGCGTCTTCGAGCCCGAGGAGGCGCTCGAACTGCTGGGCCGCACCATCGGCGCCGAGCGGCTGGCCGCCGAGGCGCAGGCCGCCCGGGAGCTGCTGCTCGTCTGCGGCCACCTCCCGCTCGCGGTCCGGATCGTGGCGGCCCGGCTGGCGGCCCGGCCGAGCTGGACGGTGCAGACGCTGGGCCGCCGGCTGGCGGTCGAGCGGCGGCGGATCGACGAGCTGCGGATCGGCGACCTGGAGGTGGCGGCGGCCTTCGAACTGAGCTACCGCCAGTTGACGCCCGCCCAGGCCCGGGCGTTCCGGCTGGCCGCCTCGGTGGACGGGCCGGACCTCGGGCTGCAGGCCGCGGCCGCCCTGCTGGACCTGGACGAGTACGACGCCGAGGACCTGCTGGAGGCCCTGGTGGACGTGGCGATGATGGAGTCGCCCTTCCCCGGCCGCTACCGCTTCCACGACCTGCTGCGCGCGTTCGCCCGGCGCCGTCCGGACGATCCCGGCGCGGCCGTGGCGGCCCGCGACCGGATGCTGGACCACCTGCTGGCCACCGCGTGCTCGGCCTTCCAGCACGCCGTCCCCGGGGATCCGGCGGCCGGCGCGCTCGGGCCGGCCCGTAGCGCGGGTGTCCCGCTGGACGGGCCGGACGGGGCGCGGGCCTGGGCCGAGGCGGAGGGTTCCGGGGCGATCGCGCTGGCCGCGCAGGTGGCGGGCTGGAGCGTCGCGGACGACACCGACAGCCCGACCGGCGGGCCTTCCGACAGCCCGGCACCGGACCCCTCCGACGGACCGACCACGGACCCGCTGCGCGCCGCGATCGACCTGCTGATCGCGCTCACGCCGTTCGTCCTCGCCCCGCCCAGCCGCCAGCTGGCCACCACCGCGGAGGCCCTGGCCGCCGCCGCGGTCCACCGCGCCGACCACCGGGCAGCTGGTCGGGCGCACTTCCTGCGCGGCAACGTCGCCCTGGCCGCCACCCGGCTGGAGGAGGCGGAGGAGGCCTCCCGGCTGGCGGTGGCCGCCTCCCGCGCGGCGGGCGACACGGTGATCCTGCGCCAGGCGCTGAACGACCTCGGCCTGGTCTGCCAGTTCCTCAGCCGCTACGACGAGGCCGTCGGGCACTACGACGAGGCGCTGCTGCTGGCCCGCGAACTCGGCCACCGCTCCGGGGCGCTGGTGACGACGGTGAACGCGGCGCTGGCCCGGGTGCGCAGCGGGCGGGCCGCCGAGGCGGTGCCGATCTGCCACGAGGCGCTGGCCGAGCTGCGGACCCGGAACGACGATCCGGGCCGGGCGTACACGCTGTACGTGCTGGGGCTGGCGCTGCACGGGCTGGGGCGGCACGAGGAGGCGGTCACCTGGTTCGGCGAGTGCCTGGCGGTGGCCTCGGCGTCCGGTCTGCGGGCCCGGGCCGGGCACGCCCGCTACCGGATGGCGGACAGTCTGCGTTCGCTCGGCCGGACGGAGGAGGCGCTGGAGCACGCCGGGCAGGCGCTGGAGCTGTGCGAGGAGCTGGGTGCCGAACGGGACCAGGGCCACGCGCTGCTGGTGCTGGGCCGGACGCTGGCCGACCTCGGGCGGGAGGCCGAGGCGTACGGACGGCTGCGGGAGGCGCACCGGATCTTCGTCCGGCTGGGGCTGCCGGAGGCGGCGGAGGTGCCGGGGCTGCTGCCCCGGGCCGAGGGTCCGGATCCGTCGACCCCGTCGGGCCGGGCGGTCCGGCGGGCCGCCGACCGGCTCTCCTCGGGCTGCTGAGGAATCGATCCTGCTGACGGTTCCGGTGCGTTCAGGAACTGGTACGCAGGAACTGGTGCGCAGGAACCGGTGTGCTCAGGAGCCGATGTGTTCAGGAACCGGTGTGCTCAGGAACCGGTGCTGTTCCAGTCGCCGGTGCCACCGGTCGGGGTGGGCGTCGGGGTGGGTGTCGGCGTCGCGCCGCCGCCGCTCACCACCGTCGCCACCCCGGCGTCGGCCGCCGCCCCGGCGACCGTCACCGAGAGGCCGGCGCCCAGGGCGACGGTCACCCCGAGGCCGACCGTGAACAGCCGGAGGCGGGTGCGGATGGTGGTGGCCGGACGCTGCGTCATCTCTGGTACTCCTCGGCTCGCTTCCCTGCTGGGAAGGGGTTCCGTCGTGGTGTGGCACCAGTCTGGCCGGGAGCGTTCAACGGTCGATCTACAGTCGAGCACCGGTGATCACCAATGATCACCGGTGCTCGGTGGGCCGCCCGCTCAGGCCACCCGCTCAGGCCGTCGCGCGGATCTCCAGGGTGCAGCACTTCACGCTGCCGCCGCCCTTGAGCAGCTCGCTGAGGTCCATCCCGATCGGCCGGAAGCCGCGCTCGCGCAGTCGCGAGGCCAGTCCCACGGCCGCCTCCGGCAGCACCACGTGCAGGCCGTCGCTGATCGCGTTGAGGCCGAACACCTCCGCGTCGGCCCGGTCCGCCAGCAGCGCGTCCGGGAACAGCCGCCGCAGCACCGCACGGCTGCCGGCCGAGAAGGCCTCCGGGTTGTACATGATCTCGTCGCCGTCCAGCACGGCGAGGGCGGTGTCCAGGTGGTAGAAGCGCGGGTCGACCAGCTCCAGGCCGACCACCGGGCGGCCGAAGAACTCCTGCGCCTCCGCGTGTCCGTCGGCCACGCTGCGGAAGCCCCGCCCGGCCAGCACGTAGCTCGCGGTCGTCAGCAGGTCCCCCTCGCCCTCGTTGACGTACTCCGGGTCGCGGGTCTCGAAGCCCCGGGCGCGGAACCACTCCAGGTAGGCCGGGCCCTCGGCGGCCCGCTCGGTGTTGCGGAAGCGCGCCCCGAGCACCCTGCCGTCCACCACGGTGGCGCCGTTGGCCGCGTAGACCATGTCGGGCAGGCCGGGCAGCGGGTCGATCAGGTCGACCCGGTGGCCGAGCTCACCGTACAGGGCGTGCAGCCGCTCCCACTGGGCGACGGCCAGGTCGGTGTCCACCGGCTTCGCCGGGTCCATCCAGGGGTTGATCGCGTAGGTGACGTCGAAGTGGGTCGGACGGCACATCAGGTAGTGGCGCGGGCGGGCGGTGCGGGCCATCGGAAGCTCCTCGGAAGTCGGGTACGGGCGGCAGGGGCGGTACGGCGATACGGGCAGTACGGGCAGTAGGGGCGGGGGCCGGTCAGGCGGTGGGGGCCGGCGGCCGGGTCGGGAAGTCGCGCAGGCCTCGCAGCGGGCTGGCCAGCAGCACCGCGCCCGCCGACAGCAGCACGCCCGCCATCAGCCAGATCGTGCTGCGGGCGCCGATCGCCTCGCCGAGGTAGCCGCCGAGCAGGGCGCCCACCGGGATCGCGCTGTAGTTGAGGGTCGCGGAGCTGGCCCGGATCCGGCCGATCATCGCGGGCGGGCAGTAGCCCTGGGAGAAGCTGCCGGCGAGGACGTTGCCCGCCACCACCCCGCAGACCGCGACCGCCCAGGCGAGCGCGCTGACCACCAGCGGCAGCCGGTCGCCCGCCAACGGCAGCAGCAGGATGAAGGGCGCGACCACCAGTTCGCAGACCAGCAGCCCACGGGCGCTGCCCAGCTTGCGGGCGACCCGTCCGGCCAGCATCGCGCCGGCCAGTCCGCCGACGCTCACCAGCGCGAACACCCCGCCCACCGCGCCCGGTTCGAGCCCCACACTGCGCACCAGGAAGACCGTCTGCACCGCCTGGATGCCGTTCAGCCCCAGGTTGCCGACCGCCGCGAAGCAGGCGAACGTGCGCAGGTACGGGTCGCGCAGCAGGAACCGGACGCCCTCGCCGATCTCGCGCGGGATGCCGCGCCGCTCGGACACCGGCGGGGGGCGCTCCTCCGTCCTGATCCGCCGCAGGAACACCGCCGACACCAGGTAGGTGAGCGAGTCCGCGAACATCCCGCTGGCGGCGCCGAACGCCTGGGAGAGCAGACCGGCCGCGCCCGGGCCGGCGATCTCGGCCGCCGAGGCGCCGGAGCGCAGCTTGACGTTGGCCTCCAGCAGGTCGGCCTTGCCGACCAGGGTGGGCAGCACCGCGCCGTAGGCGGTGGAGAAGAACACCTTCACCGCCCCGGTCAGCAGGGCCACCACCACCAGGTGGGCCAGCGAGAGAACCCCCAGCCAACTGGCCACCGGCACGCTGCCGAAGAGGAGGAGCAGCAGCAGGTCGCAGACCAGCATCACCCGCAGCCGGGGCCAGCGGTCCACCCAGGCGCCGGCCAGCAGGCCGAGGAACAGCCAGGGCAGCCAGGCGGCCGCGTTGATCACGCCCACCGCGAGGGGGCTGGCGCCCAGGGTGACCACGGCCACCAGGGACAGCGCCACGCTCCCGACGGCCGTACCGAAGTTGCTGGTGGTCTCACCGATCCAGAGCCGGCGGAAGTCCCCGTGGGCCCACAGGCCCCACCTGCTGCGCGGCCGGTCCGGCGGTGCCGGTGACTCGATCGGGACGGTGGTGGTCATCGCGGCTCACGCTCCGGACTTCTCGGTGTTCTGGGACTTCTCGGCGTTGTCGGTGGTGCCGGCGTTGTCGGTGGTGCCTGCGTTGTCGGTGGTGCCGGCGCTCTCGGGCCGCAGCTTGTCGGCGAGGACGGCGGCGATCCGGGCGAGCGGCTCCGGCCGGGCCAGGTCGCCGTGGCCGAACGGCAGCCGGTGGCCCTCGATCAGCCCGTCCAGGTGAGGCCGCCAGGCCTCCTCGTACGGCCAGTCGGCCGGCTTGCCGAGGGTGGCGCCGAAGAAGACGGCATCGCCCCGGTAGTGCTGGGGCTGGTGTTCGGCCATCAGTTTGCGGTGCCGGTCGAACACCTCGGGCAGGACGTGCGCGGCCTCGCCGAGCACCGCCGCCAGATCGGCCTGGCCGCTGCCGTCCGCCGGGTCGTAGCCCAGCGAGCGCAGCAACTCGTCCACCGTGTCGGCGGGTTCGGACGGCGGGGCGGCATCGGTGCGGACCGCCGGGCCGCCGTCCAGCAGGGCCAGCAGCCCGACCGGCGCGCCCTCGGCCTGGAGCCGGACGGCCATCTCCTGGGCGACTACCGCACCGAAGGACCAGCCCAGCAGGTGGTACGGGCCGGACGGGTGGACGGCGCGGATCTGCCGTACGTAGTCCTCGGCGATCTCGGCGACGCTGGCCGGCGCCCCGCCGCGCAGGCCGCGGGCCTGGAGGCCGTACACCGGCTGCCCCGGGTCGAGGTGGCGCAGCAGCCCGGAGTAGACCCAGCTGATGCCGGCCGCCGGGTGGACGCAGAACAGCGGGGGCCGGTCGCCGCCGGTGCGCAGGGGCAGCAGCACGTCCAGGGCGTCGGCCGCCGGGCCCTGGTCGAGCCGGCCGTCCAGCCCGGCCACCGTGGGCGCCTCGAACAGCGCCCGCATGCCGAGATCGACACCGAGGGCGGTGCGGACGCGCGAGAGCAGTTTCATGGCGAGCAGGGAGTGCCCGCCCAGATCGAAGAAGTCGTCGTCGATGCCGACGCGCTCCAGGCCGAGGGTTTCGGCGAACAGGGTGCAGAGCAGCTGCTCGCGCGGGGTACGGGCCGGGCGGCCGGCCGGGTGGGCGGCGAACTCCGGTGCGGGCAGGGCGCGGTGGTCGACCTTCCCGCTGCCGGTCAGTGGCAGGGTGGGCAGCGCGACGAAGGCGGCGGGCACCATGTGGGCGGGCAGCCGCTCGGCGGTGAAGGCCCGCAGGCCGGCCGGGTCGAGCGGGCGGTCGGTGACCAGGTAGGCGACCAGTCGGGTGCCGCTGTCGTCCGGCCGGACGACGGCCGCGGCGACCTCGGGGTGAGTCGTCAACACCTGCTCGATCTCGCCGAGTTCGATCCGGAAGCCGCGGATCTTCACCTGGTCGTCGGTCCGGCCGAGGTACTCCAGCTCGCCGTCACGGGCGCGGCGCACCAGGTCCCCGGTGCGGTACATCCGCTCACCCGCGACGAACGGGCTGGCGACGAAGCGCTCGGCGGTCAGGGCGGGCCGGTTGAGGTAGCCCCGGGCCAGTCCGGCGCCCGCCAGGTACAGCTCCCCGGGGATGCCGACGGGCACCGGGTTCAGGTGCTCGTCCAGCACGTACCCGGCGGTCCCCGCGACAGCCCGGCCGAGCACCGGCCGGTCCGAGCCGTCGAGCGGCTGCTCCAGCGCCTCCACGGTGGACTCGGTCGGACCGTACAGGTTGTACGCCCGAAGCCCCGGGGTCTCCCGCAACCGCGTCCACAGCGCCTGGCCGACGGCCTCGCCGCCCACCAGCACGACGCCCGGCGCAGGCGCCTCCAGCAGGCCCTCCTCGACGAGTTGGGCCACGAAGGACGGGGTGGCGTTCACCACGTCGATGCCGTGCGAACCGAGGTGGCGGACCAGCGCGGCCGCGTCGAGGCGCAGGTCCTCGCCGATCAGGTGCAGTTCATGCCCGACCACCATCCACAGCAGGCCCTCCCAGGAGGCGTCGAAGCAGAGCGAGGCCGTCAGCGCGAACTTCCGGTTCTCCTCCCCCGCCATCATGCCCGCCCGATGGCCGGCCAGCAGGGCGGCGAGGCTGCCATGCGAGACCACCACACCCTTCGGGCGGCCGGTGGAACCGGAGGTGTAGATCACGTACGCCGCGTCCGCCCCGTCCAGGACGGGCCTGGTGAACTCCGCCGGTCCGGGCACGTCCGTGACGTCCAACACCGGGAGTTCTGCCAGCAGTTCGGGCAGCGGCCACCGGTCGTCGGTCAGCACCAGCGCGGGCCCGGCGTCCGCCAGGGTGTAGGCCGTGCGCTCCGCCGGATACCCGGCGTCCAGCGGCAGGTACACCCCGCCCGCCTTCAGCACCGCGAGCAGCCCGACCACGGACTCCACCGAGCGCGGCAGCGCCAACGCCACCACCGCACCGGGCGTCACCCCGGCACCGACCAGCCGACCCGCGAGCCGTCCGGCCCGTGCGTCCAACTCCCGGTACGTCAGCACCTCTTCACCGCACACCAACGCCACCGCCTCCGGCGTGGCCGCCACCTGCTCCTCGAACACCGCCGGAAGCAGCGGCACCTCCGAAGCCAACGGCCGCGCAGCACCGAGCAGTTCGGCCCGCTCCTCCGGACTCACCAACGGCAGTGCCCCGATCCGGGTGTCCGGCCGCTCGACGGCCGCCGTCAGCAGGCCGGCGAAGTGGCGGACCATCGCCTCGGCCGTCTCCCGGTCGAAGAGGTCCGTCGCGAAGTCGAGCACGCACTCCAGACCGGCCGGTGCGCCGTCCGGACCGAAGGACTCGCCGATGCCGACACTCAGGTCGAACTTGGCGACCGCGCGACCGGACGGCTCCACGGAGACGTCCAGCCCGGCCGCGTCCAGCGGCGCCGTGTCGCCACCGCCCTGAAGGACCAGCATCACCTGGAACAGCGGATGCCGGGCCAGCGAACGAGCCGGATTGAGCTCCTCGACCAGACGCTCGAACGGCACGTCCTGATGGGCATGGGCATCGAGCTGGGTCTCCCGGACCCGGCCCAACAGCTCCGTGAAACTCGGATTGCCCGACGTATCCGTGCGCAGCACCAGGGTGTTGACGAAGAAGCCGACCAGCTGGTCCACCGCCTCGTCCGAGCGCCCCGCCGTCACCGAACCGATCGGGATGTCCGTCCCGGCGCCGAGCCGGGTGAGCAGGGCGGCGAGCGCCGCCTGCGCGGTCATGAACATCGTCACCCGCTGCTCGCGCGCCAACGTCACCAGCGCACGGTGCAGTTCGGCACCCAACGGAAGCACCACCCGGTCACCCCGGTGGCTGGCCACGGCACCCCGCGGACGGTCCGCCGGCAGCGCCAGCTCCTCCGGAAGATCGGCCAGCGCCTCGCGCCAGTAGCCGAGTTGGCGTGCCATCGGGCCGTCCTGGTCCGCTTCGTCGAGCAGCTCGCGCTGCCAGAGCGCGTAGTCGGCGTACTGGACGGGCAGCGGCGCCCACCCGGGCACGGTACCCGCCGTCCGCGCCGCGTAGGCGGCGGCGAGGTCCCGCAGCAGCGGCCCCATCGACCACCCGTCACCGGCGATGTGGTGCAGCACCAGCACCAGCAGGTACTCGGCCTGCCCGGCCGGGATCAGGTGGGCCCGGATCGGCAGGTCGGCGGCCAGGTCGAACGGGCGCCCGGTGCAGGCCTCCGGCACGGTGCCCTCGGGCAGCAGCTCGACGGGCACCCGGGCCGCCCAGGCCGGCAGGACGCGCTGGTACGGGGTGCCGTCCTCCTCCTCGATCAGCGTGCGCAGGACCTCGTGCCGGGCGACCAGGTCGCCCAGGGCCGAGCCGAGGGCGTCGGCGTCCAGCTCACCCGCCACGCGGAGCACCAGCGGCAGGTTGTACACCGCGCTCGGCCCCTCCATCCGGTCGATCAGCCAGAGCCGCTGCTGCGCGAAGGACAGCGGCACCCGCTCCGGCCGCTCGGCGTGAGCGGTCAGCGCGAGACGCTCCGCCCCCGAACCCAGGCGGGCCGCCAGCCCGGCCGGCGTCGGCGCCTCGAACACGTCCCGGACGGCCAACTCGGCGGCCAGCGTCGAGCGCACCCGACTGAGCAACCGGGTCGCGAGCAGTGAGTGCCCGCCCAGCGCGAAGAAGTCGTCCTCCACCCCGATCACGTCCAGGCCGAGCACCTCCGCGAACAGACCGCACAGGATCTCCTCCTGCGGCGTACGGGCCGCCCGGCCACCGGCCGGCGCGAATGCTGCCAGGTCGGGTTCGGGCAGGGCACGGTGGTCGACCTTGCCGCTGCCGGTCAGCGGCAGGGCATCGAGCGTCACCACTGCGGCCGGGACCATGTAGCCGGGCAGCGACTCGGCCGTGAACCGGCGCAGTGCGCCGCCGAGTTCGGAGGTGGAAGCCTCGGCCACCGCGCAGTAGGCGATCAGCCGACGGTCCCCGTCCTCGCTCTCCCGAACGGTCACCACGGCCTGACGGACAGCCGGATGGGCCGCCAACACCGCCTCGATCTCACCGAGTTCGATCCGGAAACCACGGATCTTCACCTGGTCGTCGGTCCGGCCCAGGTACTCCAGCTCACCGTCACGGGCACGACGCACCAGGTCACCGGTGCGGTACATCCGCTCACCCGACACAAACGGGCTGGCGACGAACCGCTCCGCCGTGAGCGCGGCGCGGCCCAGGTACCCCCGGGCCAGTCCGGCGCCCGCCAGGTACAGCTCCCCGGGGATGCCGACCGGCGCCGGGTTCAGGTGCTCGTCCAGCACGTACCCGACGGTCCCGGCGACGGCCCGGCCGAGCACCGGCCGGTCCGAACCGTCGAGCGGCTGCTCCAGCGCCTCCACGGTGGACTCCGTCGGCCCGTACAGGTTGTACGCCCGCAGTCCCGGGGTCTCCCGCAGCCGCGTCCACAGTGCCTGGCCGACGGCCTCACCACCCACCAGCACGACGCTCGGCGCCGGCGCCTCCAGCAGGCCCTCCTCGACCAGTTGGACCAGGAAGGACGGCGTGGCGTTCACCACGTCGATCGCCGACTCGCGCACATGGCGGACCAGTTGCCCGGCGTCCCGGCGGACCTCGTCGTCGATCAGGTGCAGCTCATGCCCGACCACCATCCAGAGCAGGCCCTCCCAGGAGGCGTCGAAGCAGAGCGAGGCCGTCAGCGCGAACTTCCGGTTCTCCTCCCCCGCCATCATGCCCGCCCGGTGGCCGGCCAGCAGAGCGGCGAGACTGCCGTGCGAGACCACCACACCCTTCGGACGGCCGGTCGAGCCGGAGGTGTAGATCACGTACGCCGCGTCCGCTGCGCCCAGAGCAATCAGGGGACCCTGTGCCGATCCCGGCGCGTCCGTGACGTCCAACACCGGGAGTTCTGCCAGCAGTTCGGGCAGCGGCCACCGGCCGTCGGTCAGCACGAGAACGGGCTCGGCATCCGCCAGGGTGTAGGCCGTGCGCTCCGCCGGGTACCCGGCGTCCAGCGGCAGGTAGACCCCGCCGGCCTTGAGCACCGCGAGCAGCCCGACCACCGACTCCACCGAACGCGGCAAGGCGATCGCCACCACCGCCCCCGGCGTCACCCCGGCACCGACCAGCCGACCCGCGAGCCGTCCGGCCCGTGCGTCCAACTCCCGGTACGTCAGCACCTCTTCGCCGCACACCAGCGCCACCGCCTCCGGCGTGGCCGCCACCTGCTCCTCGAACACCGCCGAAAGCAGCGGCACCTCCGAAGCCAACGGCCGCGCAGCACCGAGCAGTTCGGCCCGCTCCTCCGGGGACAGCAGCTCCGCCCTGCCGATCGGCAGGTCCGGACCGGCCGCGACGGCGGCCAGCAGCCGGCCGAACCGGACGGCGATCGCCTCGACCGTCTCGCGGTCGAACAGGTCCGTCGCGAAGTCGACCACGCACTCCAGACCGGCCGGCGCGCCGTCCGGACCGAAGGACTCACCGATACCGACACTCAGGTCGAACTTGGCGACCGCACGACCGGACGGCTCGACCGAGACGTCCAGCCCGGTCGCGTCCAGCGGCGCCGTGTCACCGCCGCCCTGAAGGACCAGCATCACCTGGAAGAGCGGGTGCCGGGCCAGCGAGCGAGTCGGGTTGAGCTCCTCGACCAGGCGCTCGAACGGCACGTCCTGATGGGCATGGGCATCGAGCTGGGTCTCCCGGACCCGGGCCAGCAGCTCCGTGAAGCTCGGATTGCCCGACGTGTCGGTCCGCAGCACCAGCGTGTTGACGAAGAAGCCGACCAGCTGGTCCACCGCCTCGTCCGAACGCCCCGCCGTCACCGAACCGATCGGGATGTCCGTCCCGGCACCGAGCCGGGTGAGCAGGGCGGCGAGCGCCGCCTGCGCGGCCATGAACATCGTCACCCGCTGCTCACGCGCCAACGTCACCAGCGCACGGTGCAGTTCGGCACCCAACGGAAGCACCACCCGGCCGCCCTGGTGACTGGCGACGGCACCCCGCGGACGGTCCGCCGGCAGCGCCAGCTCCTCCGGAAGATCGGCCAGCGCCTCGCGCCAGTAGCCGAGTTGGCGGGAGATGAGGCTCTCCTCGTCGGCCTCGTCGCCGAGCAGGTCGCGCTGCCAGAGCGCGTAGTCGGCGTACTGGACGGGCAGCGGCGCCCACCCGGGCACCGTGCCCGCCGTCCGCGCCGCATAGGCGGCGGCGAGGTCCCGCAGCAGCGGACCCATCGACCACCCGTCACCGGCGATGTGGTGCAGCACCAGGACCAGCACGTGATCTTCCGAGGAGACCCGCAACAGCAGGGCGCGCACCGGGAGTTCGGCCGCCAGGTCGAAGGGCCGGCGGGAGGCCGCGTCGACGGACTCGCCGATCTCCTCGGCCGGGCAGTCCCGGACCTCGAAGGGCACCGGTGCCGCCCCGACCGGCAGGATCAGCTGGTGCGGTTCACCGTCGGTCTCCACCACCAGCGTGCGCAGGACCTCGTGCCGGGCAACCAGGTCGCCCAGGGCCGAGCCGAGGGCGTCGGCGTCCAGCTCGCCCGCCACGCGGAGCACCAGCGGCAGGTTGTACACCGCGCTGGGCCCCTCCATCCGGTCGATCAGCCAGAGCCGCTGCTGGGCGAAGGAGAGCGGCACCCGCTCCGGCCGCTCGGCATGGGCGGTCAGCGCGAGACGCTCCGCCCCCGAACCCAGGCGGGCCGCCAGCCCGGCGGGCGTCGGCGCCTCGAAGACGTCCCGGACCGCCAGCTCGGCAGCCAGCGTCGAGCGCACCCGGCTGAGCAACCGGGTCGCCAGCAACGAGTGCCCGCCCAGCGCGAAGAAGTCGTCCTCCACCCCGACCACGTCCAGGCCGAGCACCTCCGCGAACAGACCGCACAGGATCTCCTCCTGCGGCGTACGGGCCGCCCGGCCGCCGGCCAGCGCGGCGAAGTCGGGGGCCGGGAGCGCGGCGCGGTCCAGCTTGCCGTTGGCGGTCAGCGGCAGGGCATCGAGCGTCACCACTGCGGCCGGGACCATGTAGCCGGGCAGCGACTCGGCCGTGAACCGGCGCAGCGCGCTACCGAGCTCGGGGCCGGCGTCCTCGGCCACCGCGCAGTAGGCGATCAGCCGACGGTCCCCGTCCTCGCTCTCCCGAACGGTCACCACGGCCTGACGGACAGCCGGGTGGGCCGCCAACACCGCCTCGATCTCACCGAGTTCGATCCGGAAGCCACGGATCTTCACCTGGTCGTCGGTCCGGCCCAGGTACTCCAGCTCACCGTCACGGGCACGGCGCACCAGGTCACCGGTACGGTACATCCGCTCACCCGCGACGAACGGGCTGGCGACGAACCGCTCCGCCGTCAGCGCGGCGCGTCCCAGGTACCCGCGGGCCAGTCCGGCACCCGCCAGGTACAACTCGCCCGCCACCCCACGCGGGACCAGGTTCAGGTGCTCGTCCAGCACGTACCCGGCCGTCCCCGCGACGGCCCGGCCGAGCACCGGCCGGTCCACGCCGTCAAGCGGCCGGGTGAGGGCGTGCACGGTGGACTCGGTCGGGCCGTACATGGTGTGGCCTGCGGTCAGCGGAGCCGCGCACAGCCTGGTCCACAGGCCCTGCCCGATGGCCTCGCCACCGAGCAGCAGCAGCTTCGGCGCCGGCTCCTCCAGCAGCCCCTCCTCGACCAACTGCTCGGCGTACGACGGAGTGACGTGCAGCGCGTCCAGCCCGACCTCGCGGACGTGGCGGACCAGCTGCCGGGCGTCCCGGCGCACCTCGTCACCGATCAGGTGCAGTTCGTGCCCGGCGACCATCCACAGCACCACCTCCAACGAGGCGTCGAAGCAGAGCGAAGCCGTCAACGCCACCCGCAGCCTGCCGTGCGCCGCCTCCGCGTCCGCGACCAACGTCGCCCGGTGGCCGGCCAGCAGGGCGGCGATGCTCCCGTGCGAGACCACCACACCCTTCGGACGACCGGTCGAGCCGGAGGTGTGGATCACGTACGCCGCGTCCGCCCCGCCCAGGACGGGCCTGGTGAACTCCACCGGTCCGGGAACGTCCGTGACGTCCAACACCGGCAGCTCGGCCAGCACCTCGGGCAGCGGCCAGCGGCTGTCCGTCAGCACCAGCGCGGGCAGTGCGTCCGCCAGGATGTGCCCGGTACGCTCCGCCGGGTACTCGGCGTCCAGCGGCAGGTACACCCCGCCCGCCTTGAGCACCGCGAGCAGCCCGACCACCGACTCCACCGAGCGCGGCAAGGCGATCGCCACCATCGCGCCCGGCGTCACCCCGGCACCGACCAGCCGACCCGCAAGCCGTCCGGCCCGCGCATCCAACTCCCGGTACGTCAGCACCTCCTCACCGCACACCAGCGCCACCGCCTCCGGCGTGGCCACCGCCTGCTCCTCGAACACCGCCGGAAGAAGCGGCACCTCCGAAGCCAACGGCGTGGCACCGCCGAGCAGTTCGGCCAGCTCCGCCGGGCTCACCAGCGGCAGCGCCCCGATCCGGGTGTCCGGCCGCTCGACGGCCGCCGCCAGCAGGCCGGCGAAGTGGCGGACGATCGCCTCGGCCGTCTCCTGGTCGAACAGGTCCGTCGCGTAGTCGAGCGCGAAGTCGATCCCGGCGGGCTCACCGTCCGGGCCGAAGAGCTCCTGGGCGGTCACGTTGAGGTCGAACTTGGCGACCCCGGTGGCGGCCGGCAGCACCCCGTTCCACAGGCCGGACGAGGAGGCGTCGGCCTGCTCGTTGTTCTGGAGCACCATCGCGACCTGGAAGAGCGGGTGCCGGGCCAGCGAGCGGGTCGGGTTGAGCTCCTCGACCAGGCGCTCGAACGGCACGTCCTGGTGGGCGTAGGCGCCGAGGTCGGTCTCCCGGACCCGGGCCAGCAGCTCGGTGAA
Source organism: Kitasatospora sp. NPDC057518 (assembly GCF_042802075.1). Taxonomy (NCBI): domain Bacteria; kingdom Bacillati; phylum Actinomycetota; class Actinomycetes; order Kitasatosporales; family Streptomycetaceae; genus Kitasatospora; species Kitasatospora sp. NPDC057518. The sequence goes on along the minus strand of NZ_JBHVEU010000007.1, from coordinate 33,487 downwards.
GCTCGGGTTGCCCGAGGTGTCGGTGCGCAGCACCAGGGTGTTGACGAAGAAGCCGACCAGTTCGTCCAGCGCCTCGTCGGAGCGCCCGGCGACCACGGAGCCGATCGGCACGTCGGTGCCCGCGCCGAGCCGGGTGAGCAGGGCGGCGAAGGCGGCCTGGATGGCCATGAACATCGTCACCCGCTGCTCGCGCGCCAGGGTCCGCAGCGCACGGTGGAGTTCGACGTCGAGCAGCTGTGCCACCCGGTCGCCCTGGTGGCTGGCGGCGGCGCCCCTGGGGCGGTCCGCCGGGAGCGCCAGCTCCTCCGGCATTCCGGCCAGGGTCTGGTTCCAGTAGGCGAGTTGGCGGGAGAAGAGGCTCTCCTCGTCGGCCTCGTCGCCGAGCAGGTCGCGCTGCCAGAGCGCGTAGTCGGCGTACTGGACGGGCAGCGGCGCCTGTCGCGGCGCGGTTCCGGCCGTCCGCGCCGCGTAGGCGGCGGCGAGGTCGCGCACCAGCTTGCGGGTCGACCAGCCGTCGCTCGCGATGTGGTGCAGCACCAGGACCAGCACGTGTTCCTCGGCGTCGACCCGCAACAGCAGGGCGCGCACCGGGAGTTCGGCCGCCAGGTCGAAGGGCCGGCGGGAGGCCGCGTCGACGGACTCGCCGACCTCCTCCGCCGGGCAGTCCCGGACCTCGAAGGGCACCGAGGCCGCCCCGGCCGGCAGGATCAGCTGGTGCGGTTCGCCGTCGGTCTCCACCATCAGGGTGCGCAGGACCTCGTGCCGGGCGACCAGGTCGCCGAGGGCGCGTTCCAGCGCCGCCTGGTCCAGCTCGCCGGTCAGGCGCAGCGCCAGCGGCGAGTTGTAGAGGGCGCTCGGCCCCTCGATCCGGTCGATCAGCCAGAGCCGCTGCTGGGCGAAGGAGAGCGGCACCCGCTCCGGCCGCTCGACGTAGGCGGTCAGCGCGAGACGCTCCGCCCCCGATCCGAGGCAGGCGGCGAGCCCGGCCGGTGTCGGCGCCTCGAAGACGTCCCGGATGCCGAGTTCCGCGCCCAGCGTCGCGCGGACCCGGCTGAGCAGCCGGATGGCGAGCAGCGAGTGGCCGCCGAGCTCGAAGAAGTCGTCGTCGGCGCCGACCACGTCGAGGCCGAGCACCTCGCGGAACAGGCCGCAGAGGATCTCCTCCTGCGGGGTGCGGGCGGCCCGGCCGCCGGCCAGCGCGGCGAAGTCGGGGGCCGGGAGCGCGGCGCGGTCCAGCTTGCCGTTGGCGGTCAGCGGCAGGGCGTCGAGCTCCACGAAGGCGGCCGGGACCATGTAGCCGGGCAGCGACTCGGCGGCGAAGGAGCGCAGGGCGGCCGCGTCGAGGGGGCCGTCGGCGACCAGGTAGGCGACCAGGCGCCGGCCGCTGTCGTCGGGCAGCACGGCGGCCTGGCGCACGGCCGGGTGGCCGGCCAGCACGGCCTCGATCTCGCCGGGTTCGATCCGGAAGCCGCGGATCTTCACCTGGTTGTCGGTGCGGCCGAGGTACTCCAGCTCACCGTCCCGGGCGCGGCGCACCAGGTCCCCGGTACGGTACATCCGCTCACCCGCGACGAACGGGCTGGCGACGAACCGCTCCGCCGTGAGAGCGGACTGGCCCAGGTACCCGCGGGCCAGTCCGGCGCCGGCCAGGTAGAGCTCCCCGGGGACGCCGACCGGCGCCTGGTTCAGGTGCTCGTCCAGCACGTACCCGGTGGTCCCGGCGACGGTCTGGCCGAGCACCGGCCGGTCCGCACCGTCGAACGGCCGGGTGAGGGCGTGCACGGTCGACTCGGTCGGCCCGTACATGGTGTGGCCGGCGGTCAGCGGAGCCGCGCACAGCCTCGTCCACAGGCCCTGCCCGATCGCCTCGCCACCGAGCAGCAGCAGCTTCGGCGCGGGCTCCTCCAGCAGCCCCTCCTCGACCAGTTGCTCGGCGTACGACGGAGTGACGTGCAGCGCGTCCAGCCCGACCGCGTGGACGTGGCGGACCAGCTGCCGGGCGTCCCGGCGCACCTCGTCACCGATCAGGTGCAGCTCGTGCCCGGCGACCATCCACAGCACGACCTCCATCGAGGCGTCGAAGCAGAGCGAAGCCGTCAACGCGACCCGCAGCCTGCCGTGCGCCGCCTCCGCGTCCGCGACCAGCGTCGCGCGGTGGCCGGCCAGCAGGGCGGCGATGCTGCCGTGCGAGACCACCACACCCTTGGGCCGGCCCGTCGAGCCGGACGTGTGGATCACGTACGCCGCGTCCGACCCGCCCAGGACAGGCCTGGTGAACTCCACCGGACCCGGCGCGTCGGTGACGTCCAACACCTGGAATTCGGCGAGCAGTTCGGGCAGCGGCCAGCGGCCGTCGGTCAGCACCAGCGCGGGCCCGGCGTTCGTCAGGGTGTAGGCGGTGCGGTCCGCCGGGTACTCGGCGTCCAGCGGTAGGTACACCCCGCCGGCCTTGAGCACCGCGAGCAGCCCGACCACGGACTCCACCGAGCGCGGCAGCGCCAGCGCCACCATCGCGCCCGGCGTCACCCCCGCACCGACCAGCCGGCCCGCGAGCCGGGAGGCCCGCGCGTCCAACTCCCGGTACGTCAGCACCTCGTCACCGCACACCAGCGCCACCGCCTCCGGCGTGGCCGCCGCCTGCTCCTCGAACACCGCCGGAAGCAGCGGCACCTCCGATGCCAACGGCCCTGCGGAGTGGCGGAGTTCGGCCGCCCCGCCCGCGGGCGTCAGCCCGGCCGCCGCGACGCTGAGCTCCGGGTCGGCGGCGGCCTGCCGCAGGATCAGGGCCAGTACGTCGGCCAGCCGCTGCGCGGTCTCCGGGTCGAACAGGTCGGTGGCGTACTCCAGCCCGCCCGCGAGCCCGTCCGGGGTGCCGTCGGCGCGGTGGCGCTCGGTCAGCGCCAGCTTGAGGTCGAACTTGGCGGTGCCGTACTCCACCGGCTCCTCGGTGGCCGTCACGCCGGGGAAGGCGGGGCCGCCCTCGGCGGCGGCGGCGAAGGTCAGCATCACCTGGAACAGCGGGTGCCGGGCCAGCGAGCGGACCGGGTTGAACTCCTCGACCAGGCGCTCGAACGGCGTGTCCTGGTGCTCGTACGCGGCGAGGTCGGTCTCCCGGACGCGGCGCAGCAGTTCGGCGAAGCTCGGCCGGCCGGAGAGGTCGGTGCGCAGCACCAGGGTGTTGGCGAAGTAGCCGACCAGGTCGGTGGCGGCCTCGTCGAGGCGCCCGGCCACCGGGGTGCCGATCGGCAGGTCGGTGCCGGCGCCGAAGCGGTGCAGCAGGGTGGCGTAGGCGGCTTGGAGGACCATGAAGAGCGTCGCGCCGTGCTCGGCGGCGAGGTCGGCGAGCCGGGCGTGCAGGTCCGCGTCGAGCTCCAGCGGGACGACGGCGCCGCGGTGGCTGGCGACCGGCGGCCGGGGGCGGTCCGCGGGCAGTGCCAGCTCCTCCGGCAGACCGGCCAACGCCTCGCGCCAGTGGGCGAGTTGGCGGGCGGCCAGGCTCTGCGGGTCGTCCTCGTCGCCGAGCAGGTCGTGCTGCCACAGCGCGTGGTCGGCGTACTGGACGGGCAGCGGCTCCCAGTCGGGGGCGTGGCCGCCCTGGCGGGCCCGGTAGGCGTCGGTGAGGTCGCGGTAGAGCGGGCCGAGCGAGGCGCCGTCCCCGGCGATGTGGTGCAGGACCAGGACCAGGACGTGCTCGTCCGGGCCCTCGGGCCGCAGGTAGGCGTGCACGGGCAGGTCGGCGGCGAGGTCGAAGCCGTGCCGGGCGAGTTCGTCCACCGGGCGGTCGGTGGTGGTGAGCAGCGGGGCCACGGGCCCGTCCAGGATGCGCTGGTACGGGGTGCCGTCGTGCTCGGCGAAGACGGTGCGCAGCGCCTCGTGCCGCCGGACGGTGTCGCCGAGGGCGTCCGCCAGGGCGGCGGGGTCGAGCGGGCCGCGCAGCCGCAGGGCGAGGGTGATGTTGTAGGTGGCGGTGGGGCCCTCGGCCTGGGCGAGGAACCAGAGGCGGCGCTGGGCGAAGGAGAGCGGCACCCGCTCGGGCCGGACGGCGGGCCGCAGTGCCGGGCGGGCCTGGGCGGGGGCGCCGGCGGCGCGCTCGGCGATCCGCTCGGCGAGCCCGGCGACGGTGGGCGCCTGGAAGAGGTCGCCGATGGCGAGTTCGACGCCGAGTTCGGTGCGCGCCCGGCCGACCAGGCGGGTGGCGAGCAGGGAGTGGCCGCCGAGGGCGAAGAAGTCGTCGTCGATGGTGATGTCGTCGATGCCGAGGAGTTCGCCGTAGAGCTCGCAGAGCACCCGTTCGCGCTCGTCGCGGGGGGCGCGCCCGGTGTCGTCGGCGGCGAGGTCGGGGGCGGGCAGGGCGCGGCGGTCGACCTTGCCGTTGGCGTTGAGCGGCAGGGCGTCCAGCAGGACGGCCGCGGCGGGGACCATGTAGCCGGGCAGTACGGTGCCGGCGAAGGCGCGCAGCCCGTCCGGGGTGAGCCCGGGCTCGGCGGTGCAGTAGGCGACCAGCCGCAGGTCGCCGGGGCGGTCCTCGCGGGCGATCACGATGACCTGGCGGACGGCGGGGTGGCGGGACAGCGCCGCCTCGATCTCGCCGAGCTCGATCCGGAAGCCGCGCAGCTTGACCTGGCCGTCGATCCGGCCGAGGAACTCCACGGCGCCGTCGGCGCGCCGGCGGACCAGGTCCCCGGTGCGGTACATCCGCTCGCCCGGCAGGTACGGGCAGGCGACGAAGCGTTCGGCGGTCAGGCCGGGCCGGTTGAGGTAGCCGCGGGCCAGACCGGCGCCGGCGAGGTACAGCTCGCCGGGGACGCCGGGCGGCACGGGGCGCAGCCGGGCGTCCAGGACGTAGCCGCGCATGTTGTCCAGCGGGCCGCCGATCGGCACCCGGGGGCCGTCGAGGTCGGCGGCGGCGAGCGGGTGGTGGGTGGCGAAGGTGGTGGTCTCGGTGGGCCCGTAGACGTGGGCGAGCAGCAGGTCGGGGCAGGCGTCCAGGACGCGCCGCAGCAGGGTGCCGGAGGCGGCCTCACCGCCGGTGCAGACGACGCGCAGGGCGGCGAAGGTCTCCGGGGCCTGCTCGGCAACGAGGTCGAACAGGGCCTTGGTGAGGAAGACGGCGGTGACGCCGTGGCGGACGGTGACGGCGTGCAGGGCGGTGGCGTCGAGGGCGCCGGGCGGGGCGACCACGACGGTGCCGCCGGCCAGCAGGGGCGTCCAGATCTCGTAGGTGGCGGCGTCGAAGGCGTGCGGGGAGTGCAGCAGGACGCGCTGGTGGCGGCCGTCCTGCCAGCGCCGGTCGGCGGCGAGGTCGACGACGTCGCGGTGGCGCACGGCCACGCCCTTGGGGCGGCCGGTGGAGCCGGAGGTGTACATCACGTAGGCGAGCCGGTCCGGGTGGACGGGCAGGGCGGGGCGGTGGTCGGGGGCGCCGGCCTCGTCGCCGGGGCGGACCACGGCGGCGCCGTGCGGGAAGCCGGGGTCCGCGCGGTCGGTGAGCAGGACGGGGGCGCCGGTGTCGGCGAGCACGTCGGCCATCCGCTCGGGCGGCAGGCCGGGGTGCATGGGGACGTAGCAGCCGCCGGCCTTGAGGACGGCGAGGGTGGCGACGACGACGTCGGCGGAGCGCTCCATCAGCATCGCGACGGGGGTCTCGGGGCCGACGCCGAGGGCGGTCAGGTGGTGGGCGAGGCGGTTGGCGCGGGCGTCGAGTGCGGCGTAGTCGAGGGTGCCGCCGTCGTGGACGAGGGCGGTGGCGTGCGGGGTGCGGTCGGCCTGGCGCTCGAAGGACTCGGCGAGGGTGCCGCTCCACCGGGGCGTGTCGGTGGCGTTCCACTCGGTGAGGACGCGGGTGCGCTCCTCGGGGGCGAGCAGCTCCAGGGTGCCGATGGGGGCGTGGGGGTCGGCGGCGGCGCCGGCCAGCAGCCGGCCGAGCCGCTCGGCGAGGGCGGTGACGGTGGCGCGGTCGTAGAGGTCGGCGGCGTACTCGATCGAGCCGGTGAGCCCGGCGGGGGCACCGTCGGGGCCGTGCTGTTCGGCGATGCCGATGTTGAGGTCGAACTTGGCGACCCGCAGGCCGATCGGTTCGGGGGCGGACTCCAGCCCGGGCAGGGCGAGTTCGGCGTCCTGGCCGTGGTTCTGGAGCACCAGCAGGGTCTGGAACAGCGGGTGGCGGCCGAGCGCGCGGGGCGGGTTGAGCTCCTCGACGAGGCGCTCGAAGGGGAGGTCCTGGTTCGCGAAGGCGTCGAGCTGGGCCTCCCGGACCCGGCCGAGCAGCTCGGCGAAGCCCGGGTCGCCGGAGGTGTCCGCTCTCAGGACCAGGGAGTTGACGAAGAAGCCGACCAGGTCGTCCAGGGCCTCGTCGGCGCGTCCGGCGAGGCCGGTGCCGAGCGGGATGTCGGTGCCGGCGCCGAGCCGGGTGAACAGGGCGGCCAGACCGGCCTGGAGGACGGTGAACAGGGTGGTGCGGTGGGTGTGGGCGAGGTCGAGCAGGGCGGTGTGCAGGCCGGCGTCCCAGGCGAGGTCGACGGAGTCGGCGGCGCCGGTGGGGGCGGGCGGCCGGGGGCGGTCCGTCGGCAGTTCCAGTTCCTCCGGCAGACCGGCCAACGCCTCGCGCCAGTGGGCGAGTTGGCGGGCGAGCAGGCTCTCGGGGTCGTGCTCGTCGCCGAGCAGGTCGCGCTGCCAGAGCGCGTAGTCGGCGTACTGGATCGGCAGCGGCTCCCAGTCGGGGGCGCCGCCGGCCAGCCGGGCCCGGTAGGCCTCGGCGAGGTCGCGCAGCAGCGGGCCGAGCGACCAGCCGTCGCCGGCGATGTGGTGGAGCACCACGAGCAGCACGTGCTCGGTCGGGGAGAGGGTGAACACCGTGACCCGGATGGGCAGTTCGCGGCTCAGGTCGAAGGTCTCGGCGGCCGCGGCGTCCCGGCGGGCCGGGTAGTCGGCCGGTGCGCAGTCCTCGGCCAGGAAGCGCGGTCGCGCCTCCTCGGCCGGCAGGATCCGCTGCACCGGGACTCCCCCGGCCACCGGGAACACCGTGCGCAGGGCCTCGTGCCGGGCGACCACGTCCGCCGTCGCGGCACGCAGCGCGGCGGTGTCGAGCGCGCCGCGCAGGCGCAGGGCGAACGGCAGGTTGTACAGCGCGGTCGGCCCCTCGATCTGGTCGATCAGCCAGAGCCGCTGTTGGGCGTACGAAACCGGGATCACGGTGCTTCCTCTACTCGGGTCTACTGACGGCACGGGCTGGTCGAGGGGACGGACGGCGGTCAGACGGTGAGCCCCGCGGTGGGCCGGCAGTCCTGGATCTCCAGGGGCTGCCCCATCGAGACGGCGATCTTGCGCCCGCCCCGGTACGGGTCCCGGCCGTGGGCGCAGAGCACGTTGTCGACCAGCATCACGTCGCCGACCTGCCAGCGCTCCCGCACGGTGGCGGCGTGGTAGGCCTCGTTGAGGGCGTCGACGTCGGCGCGCTCCAGCGGCTCGCCGTCGCCGAAGCCGGTGTTGAACGGCAGTCCGTCCGGCCCGAACTCCTCGGTCATCGCCTCCCGGATGTCCGGGTCGAGCGACCACGCGTTCCAGAAGGCGAGGTGGTTGAACCAGACCTGCTCGCCGGTCCGCGGGTGGCGGATGGTGCCGGGGCGCACCTGGGTGGTGCGCAGGTTGCCGTCCGCCAGCCACTCGCAGCTGATGCCGTTCTCCTTGCAGTAGGCCTCGACCTCGGCGCGGTCCTCGGTGGCGAAGGCGGTGCGCCAGCCGAGCGAGATGTAGTCCGAGTAGTTGCGGGTGAGCGTCCAGCCGTTGGTCCGCATCCGCTCCACCAGGTGGGCGGGCAGCTGCGCGAGCACCTGGCGGCAGTCCGCGGTGGGGGTGGCCCCGCCCTCGTCGGGGGCGGTCAGGCAGGCGAAGAGCAGCCGGCCGGGGAAGGTCAGGGTGTAGCTGTTCTCGTTGTGCATCCGGATCGGCTGGACCGGCGGCAGGTCGGTGGACGAGTAGACGCCGTTGCCGTAGTCGCTGCGCGGGGTGGCCTTCTCCCGGTAGGGGGTGCGCTCGGGGATGAGGACGTCGCGCACGGCGGCGACGTCCTCGGTGCCGGTGACCGGCAGGCCGCGCAGGAAGATGGTGCCGTACCGGTGCAGGGCGTCGGTGAGCGCGCTCTCGTTCTCGCGCAGCCACTCGCAGGCCTCGCCCATGTCCGCGGTGCGCGGCGCGTGGGCGAGGGCCGGGCGGCCGGGGTTCAGTTCCCAGGTCGGCATGGCGGCGGTCACCGGTCGGCGGGGGCGGAGAGGGCGGCGACCAGGCTGGCGGGCCTGATGTCGGTCCAGTTGGCCTCGATGTAGTCGAGGCAGCCCTGGCGGGTGTCCTCGCCGTGGACGGTGGTCCAGCCGGCCGGCACGTCGATCCAGACCGGCCACAGCGAGTGCTGGTTCTCGTCGTTGGCCAGGACCAGGTAGCCGGCGCTGTCGTCCTCGAACGGGTTGCTCATGGTGTCCTCTTCGGGTTTCTTCGAAGCTCGGCTTGCTTCGCTCGGGTTGCTTCGAAGGTAGGGGCGGGCCGCGGGGCGGAAGGGCAGGAGTCGCGGCAGGAACGCGGCAGTTGGGCCCTGCCGCCTGCCGCCCCGCCCGCCGCCCCGCCCGCCGCCCCGCCTGCCACCCCGTCGGCCGCCCCGCCCGCCGTCCCGTCGGCCGCCCCGTCGCCCGGCGGTTCAGCGCGGGGTGAGGCGGACCGGGAAGCGGTCCAGGCCGAAGTTGATGATCGAGCGGTTGTGGACGACCGGCCCGGTCTGCTCGATCACGGCGACGCGCTCCAGCAGCGCCGTGAACAGGCCGCCGAGTTCGGCCTTGGCCAGCGGCGCGCCGACGCAGTAGTGGGCGCCGAGGCCGAGCGCGAGGTGCTTGTTGGGGGCGCGGTCGAGCAGGATCTCCTCGGGCCGGTCGAAGGCCTCCGGGTCCCGGTTGGCGGACCAGACCCAGACCGCGACCCGGTCGCCGCGCCGGATGGTGCGCCCGTCGAGCTCGGTGTCCCGGCTCGCGGTGCGCAGGGTGTGCAGCCCGACCGAGGTCCAGCGCAGGAGTTCGTCCAGCGCCGAGTCCATGCCGACCTCGCCGCGCTGGAGCCTCCGCCACAGCTCGGGGTGCCGGACCAGGGTGTACAGGCCCATCGCTGCGGTGTGGCGGACGGTCTGGACGCCGCCGACCACGATGTTGTCCAGGTTGAGGACGACGTCCTCGATCGGCAGCAGCCTCCCGCCGACCCGGTAGGTGGCCATCTTGCTGATCAGGTCGTCGCGCGGGTCGCTGCGTCGCAGCATCACCTGGTGCAGCAGGTACGGGATGAGCTGCTGGTGGCCGGCCCGGCGCTCCTCGGGGGTGCGGCCGAGGAACGCGACGTCGCAGACCCGCTCGACCATCTCGCGGTCGCCCTCGGGGACGTCCAGCAGGTCGCACATGACGGACAGCGGCAGCGCGGAGACCGCGTCGACGAGGTCCACCTCGCCCAGTTCGACGGCCCGGTCGACGATCGAGGCGGCGAGTCCGGCGATGCCCCGGGCGGCCCCGCGCACGGCGCCGGGCGAGAAGAACGGGTTGGCGGGGGCGCGCAGTTCGCGGTGCCGGGGCGGGTCGGTGAGGGCCATCATCCGGCCGGAGCCGACCGGGACGTTGCCCTCGCCGGCACCGAGCAGCGAGCCCTGCTCGGAGCTGTAGACGGCGGCGTTGCGCAGCACCTCGGCGGAGTGCCGGTAGGAGAGCACCGACCAGACCGGCCCGTCGTCGACGGTGTCGGTGCGGTGGACGGCGGACTCCCGGCGCAGCTCCGCGACCAGCGCGGGGGTGTCGGGCCGGGCCCAGAGGTCGGGGTCGGTGAGGTCGACCGCGGTGGTGGTGGGCATCAGTGCTCCGTCCGGGACAGGTGCGCGGTACGGGGCCGCGCGATGAGGGAGGTCAGCAGGTCGACCGGGCCGGGCCCGTCGACGGTGGCGAGCAGGTGGCCGCCGGGGACGACGTGGTGGCCGGAGCCGCCACTGGTGTGGGCGGCCCAGCCTTCGAGGCCGCCGACGGCCAGGAGCGGGTCCTCGGCGCCGACGACGGTGTGCAGGGCGGAGCCGATCGGCGGGTGCGGACGGGGCCGGTAGGTGTCGACCACGTCCAGGTCGGTGCGGATGCCGCGCAGCGCGTGCTCCTTCAACTCGGCCTCGCCTTCGACGAGTTGTCCCATTCCGGCGAGGCGCAGCAGCTCGTCGGCGGTGTACTGGGGGCGGTCCGCCCCGGCCCAGGCGGCGGGCGGCGAGGCGGAGGCGGCGACGACCAGTTCGGGCCGCCGCCCGGCCGGCAGCGCCCGGGCGGCCTCGTAGCCGAGCAGGGCGCCGAAGCTCTGCCCGTAGAAGCCGAACCGCCCGGTCAGGTGCGGGCCGAGGGCCTCCAGGACGGCGTCGACCAGCAGGTCGAAGCTCGCGGGCATCGGGTGGCCGAGCCGGCCGCCGCGGGCCGGCGGGCGCACCGCCCAGACCTCGGCCACCGGGGCGAGTGCGCGGGCCAGCGGGGTGTAGGCGGTGGCGTCGCCCCCGGCGTGCGGGAAGCAGAACAGCCGGTACGGGCTCCGCGGTTGGGGCACGGGGACGAACAGCCAGTCCCCTTCGACGCGGGGCCGCACCCGCAGGGCGGTGGTCATGCGCCGGCCGCCCGGGCGCGGGCGGTCAGGGCGGGCCGGGGGGCGGCGGTGCCGGCCGCGACGGCCCGTTCGACGGTGGCGGTGAAGGCGGCCAGGTCGGCCGAGTCGAGCAGGTGGCGCAGCTGGAGTTCGATGCCGAGGCGGCGGCGCAGCAGGTGGACGACCCGCAGTGCGGCGATGGAGTGGCCGCCGAGCGAGAAGAAGTCGTCGGTGGGCCGGAGGCCGGTGACGCCGAGCACGGTGCCCCAGACCTCGGCGACCTGCCCGGTCAGTCCGCCGGCGCCCGACTCCGCGGCGGAGGCGGAGGCGGCGGGGGCGGGCAGCGCCGCCAGGTCGACCTTGCCGTTCGGGGTGAGCGGCAGGGCGTCCAGCACGGTGATCACCGAGGGCACCAGGTGGGCGGGCACGGTGGCCCGCAGCCGCTCGGTCAGCTCGGCGGCGGTGACGGCGCCGGTGACGTAGCCGGCCAGCCGGCGGTCGCCGGGGGCGGGCTCGTGGACGGTGACGGCGGCGGCCCGGACGCCCGCCAGCCGGGCCAGGGCGTGCTCGACCTCGCCGAGCTCGACCCGGTAGCCGCGCAGCTTGACCTGGCGGTCCACCCGGCCGACGTACTCCAGCCGGCCGCCCTCGTCGCGCCGGGCCTGGTCCCCGGTGCGGTACATCCTCTCCCCCGCGGCGACCGGGTCGGCGACGAAGCGTTCGGCGGTCAGCCCGGGGCGGCCGAGGTAGCCGTGGGCGAGGCCGGGCCCGGCCAGGTACAGCTCGCCGACGACGCCGTCGGGGACGGGGGCGAGCTTCTCGTCCAGCAGGTGCAGGCGCATCCCGGGCAGCGGCTCGCCCAGGTGCGGTCCGGGGCCGCTGATCGGCGCGGTGACGGCGTCGACGGTGCACTCGGTGGGCCCGTACAGGTTGAGCGCGTCGACGCCGCCGTCGGCCAGCTCCCGCCAGGTGCGCTCGGGGACGGCCTCGCCGCCCATGAACAGCCGCGGCACCCGGGCGCCGGCCAGCGGCTCGCGCAGCAGCTCCCAGTGCGAGGGGGTCAGGTCGAGGTCGGTGACGGCGTGCTCGGCCAGCAGGGCGGCCACCCGGGCCGGGTCGGCGCGGTGCTCCTCGCCGATGACCAGGACGGTGTCGCCGCGGCAGATCCGGGCCCACTGCTGGACGGAGGCGTCGAAGGAGACGCTGGCGTTCCAGCCGACCACGCCGGGCTCGGCGCGGTAGGCGCCGCTCGCCTCCAGGGCCGTGACCAGGGCGGCGACGGCGCCGCGCGGCACCTCGACGCCCTTGGGGCGGCCGGTGGAGCCGGAGGTGTAGATGACGTACGCCGGGTCCAGCGGGTGGGCGTGCTCGGGCAGTTCTCCCCCAGCCTGGCGGCCGGGAGGTACCCCCAGCCCGTCGGCGGCGGCGTCCGGGCGCAGCACCGGCACCCCGTCGGCCGCCGGGAGGCCGTCGGCGCTGATCAGGGCCGCGAGCCGGGCGTCGGCGGCCATGTGGGCGAGCCGCTCGGCGGGGTAGGCCGGGTCGAGCGGGACGTAGGCGGCGCCGGCCCGCCAGACGGCGAGCAGGGCGACCGGCAGGTCGGCGGTGCGGGCGAGGTGGACGCCGACCCGGTCGCCGCGGCCGACGCCGCGCTCGCGCAGGGCGCGGGCCAGGGCGGCGGTGCGGCGGTCGAGTTCGGCGAAGTCCAGGCGGTCGGCGCCGGCCAGGACGGCGGTGCGCCCGGGGTGGGCGGCGACGGTGTCGCGCAGGCGGTCCAGCAGATCGGTCATGACGGCTCCTCAGGACTCTCGGGCGGCGGCGGCCATGGTGTGCAGGGCGGCGGCGTAGGTGTCGATGAACTGCTCGGCGGTGTGGTCGGCGACCAGCGAGCGCTGGTGGTCCACGGCGAGCAGCACCCGCTGCGTGACCGGGTCCTGGATGACCGAGGCGCCGAAGGCGAAGCTGTTGGGTTCGTGGCGCAGGGTCGGCTCGGTGCCGATCCGGCCGTCCACGATGCGGGCCGAGCTGAGCCGGCCGAGGGCGTGGAAGCGCAGGTAGCCGAACTGGCTGTCCAGCGCGGTGTCGGTCATCAGCCGGGCGAGGCGGGCGAAGGGCACCCGGCGGTGCGGCATCATGTCCAGCTCCTCGCGGTGGACCTCGCGGACCAGGGCGAGCAGGTCGTCGGTGGGTTCGCAGCTCAGCGGGACGGTGTTGAGGAACAGCCCGTACACCTCGGTGCCGCCGAGCCGTTCCAGCCGGCCGTTGACGGCCAGGCCGGTGGTGACGCGCCGACGCCCGGTGACGGCGGCGAGGGCGTGCAGGTGGGCGGCGAGCGCCACCGACTTGACCGGCACGCCGAGCGCGTCGGCGACGTCGCGCAACTGTCCGGGCGCCTCCGGCAGCACCCGTTCGACGGTGCGCGGCGCCTCGTGCACGGACTCGCTGCCGGGGAAGGACTGGCCGCTGACGCCGTCCAGCCGCTCGCGCCAGTAGGCGAGCGAGCGCTCGTCCCCGGCGGCCTGCCGTTCGACGGCCACGAAGTCGCGGAAGGCGGTGCGCGGCGGCGGGGCGGGCGCGCCGAGCGGGTCCTCGGCGATGGCCGTGTGGCGTTCCAGGATCTCGGTGAGCAGCGAGGTGAAGCTCCAGCCGTCGAGGATCGCGTGGTGCTCGGAGACGGTGAGCTGGAAGGCGTCCTCGGCGAGGCGCTGCACGGTGATCCGGAACAGCGGCGGCGCGGTGAGGTCGAAGGGCGTCCACCGGTGGGTGTCGAACACCTCGCGGATCGCGGCGTCCTGGTCCGCTTCGGCGGCGCCGCGCAGGTCGGCGAACTCGACGGGGGCGGGCAGCCGGCCGTGGACGAGCTGCAGCGGTTCGCCGTAGCCGGACAGGTCCAGGCCGGTGCGCAGCACGGCGTGGCGGTCCATGGCCTCGGCGACGGAGCGGCGGAAGGCCTGCTCGTCGAGGTCGCCGGAGATCTTGTAGGAGTTGACGTTGTGGTAGCTGTCGGTGCCGCCGGCGATCTCCATGTGGAAGACCATGGAGAGCTGCATGGACACCATCGGGTAGGCGTCGACCAGGCCGGGCGGCAGGTCGGCGCGGTCCTCGGGGGTGACCAGGGCGAAGGGCTCGTGGGCGTCCGGGCCCTGGGTGACGGGCTCGGCGAGCGGCAGCAGGGCGGCGACGGTGGGGGCGTTGAAGACGTCCCGCAGGCTCAGCCCCCAGCCGCGCTCGTGCAGCGCGCCGGCCAGCTGGACGGCCCGGATGGAGTCGCCGCCGAGGTGGAAGAAGTCGTCGTGGACGCCGATGCCGTCCACCCCGAGGACCTCCGTCCAGACGGCGGCGAAGGCCTCCTCCTCCGGGGTGCGCGGCTCGACGTGCCGGCCTCCGGTGGCGGTGGCCCGCTGGCCGGGGGCGGGCAGCGCGGCGCGGTCCACCTTGCCGTTGACGGTCAGCGGCAGCGACTCCAGCACGGTGAAGCTCGCCGGGACCATGTACGGGGGCAGCGAGCGGCCGAGGAAGGCGCGGACGTCGGCGGGCTCGCGTCCGGTGACGTACGCGGCGAGGCGGTCCTCGTGCACGGTGACGACGCAGGCGTCCACGTCCGGGTGGGCGGCGAGCGCGTTCTCGATCTCGCCGAGCTCGATCCGGAAGCCGCGCAGCTTGACCTGGAAGTCGGCGCGCCCGATGTACTCCAGCCCGCCGCCGGGCAGCCGCCGGGCGACGTCGCCGGTGCGGTAGAGCCGGGCCCCGGGCGGGCCGTACGGGTCGGCGACGAAGCGCCCGGCGGTGAGGCCGGGGCGGCCCCAGTAGCCGTGGGCGAGGCTGCCGCCGCCGATGTACAGCTCGCCGGCCGCGCCGGGCGGCACCGGCCGCAGCCAGTCGTCCAGGACCTGGGCGCTCAGGTGCGGCATCGGCGTGCCGATCAGGCTGCGCTCGAAGCCGGCGCTGCCGGCCAGGTCGTGGGTGGTGACGTGGACGGTGGTCTCGGTGATGCCGTACAGGTTGCACAGCCGGGCCGGGGGCGGCGGGTCGAGTTCGAACCAGCGCTGGACGACGGCCGGGTCCAGCGCCTCCCCGCCCAGCATGATCCACTTCAGTGCGGGCAGGGCGCGCGGGCTGCGGCGCAGCACCGGCTCCAGCTGGCGCAGCGCCGAGGGGGTCAGGCAGAGGTACGAGACCTCCTCCTCCGCCAGCAGCTGGGCGAACTCCTCCGGGGAGCGGCTGGTCACGTACGGGACGACGACCAGGCGGGCGCCGTACAGCAGGGCGCCCCACATCTCCCAGACCGTCCAGTCGAAGGCGTAGCTGTGGAAGAGCGTCCAGGTCTCCTGGGGGCCGAAGCCGAAGTGCCGCTCGCCGTCCGCCATCAGCCGGCTGACGTGCTCGTGGGCGACGGCGACGCCCTTGGGGCGGCCGGTGGAGCCGGAGGTGAAGATGACGTAGGCGACGTCGCCGGGGCGGCCGGCGGCCGGCGGGCGGGTGTCGGGGCGGGCGGCCAGGTCGGCGGCCTCGGCGGTCAGGTCGTAGGCCTGCCAGGGGCCTTCGGGCACCAGGTCCGGGCGGTCGGTGACGACCAGGGCGACGCCGGTGTCGCCGAAGACCAGCGCGGCGCGGTCGGCGGGGGCGGCCAGGTCGACGGGCACGTAGGCGGCGCCGGTCTTGAGCACGCCGAGGACGGTGACCAGGACGTCGGCGGTGCGGTCCAGCAGCATGCCGACGCGGTCGCCGGGGCCGACACCCCGGGCGCGCAGGGCGTGCGCGAGGCGGTTGGCCCGGCGGTCGAGTTCGGCGTAGCCCAGGGTGCGGTCGGGGTCGCTGACGGCGGGCCGGTCGGGGTGGGCGTCGGCGGCCCGTTCGAACAGGTGGTGCAGGCAGTGGCCGGGGGTGTCGGTGGCCGCGGCCCCCTCGGCGGGGCGGGTGGTCAGCCGCAGCACGGTGGCGTCGGGGTCGTCCAGGGCCGCGGCGAGCAGGGCGTCGAACTCGGCGGCCAGCCGGCGGACGGTCTGCGGGTCGAACAGCTCACTGCGGTACTCGGCCTCGCCGCGCAGCTCGCCGCCGTCTCCCCCGTCGAACACGGACCAGGTGAGGTCGAACTTGCTGGTGCCGTTGGAGCGCACCCGGCTGCGGGCGGTGGCCGCCGGGCCGAGCGCCAGCGGGGTGCGGTCCTCGCCGTGGGCGCCGAACACCACCTGGACCAGCGGCGGGTGCTGGGCGCTGCGGGCGGCGCCGAGCCGGTCGACGATCTGGTCGAAGGGCAGGTCGAGGTAGCCGTACGCCTCGAAGGCGACGTCCTGGACGTGCTCCAGCAGGTCCCGGAAGCTCAGCGCGGGCGCGAGCCGCAGGCGCAGCGGCAGCAGGTTGACGAAGTAGCCGAGCAGGTGCTCCAGTTCGGGCCTGTCGCGGGTGGTGACCGGGGTGCCGACGACCAGGTCGTCGGCGCCGGTCCAGCGGTTCAGCAGCAGGGCGAAGGCGGCCAGTTGGACGGTGAACGGGGTGACGCCCTCGGTCTCGGCCAGGGCGCGGACCCGCGCCGCCGTCCCCGGGGCGAGGTCGAACCCCTCGGTGCGGCCGGCCGCGCCGCGCTCGGCGGGCCGGGGCCGGTCGGTGGGCAGCTCCAGCAGCGCGGGGGCGCCGTCCAGCTGCTCCTTCCAGTAGGTCAGGTGCTCCTCGTAGGAGGTGCCGAGCTCCTCCTCGGCGCGGTCGGCGTACTGCACGGTCAGCTCGGGCAGTTCGGCCTCCCGGCCGCGCAGCGCCGCATCGTACAGCTCGGCGAGTTCGCGCTCGAAGACCTCGGCGGACCAGCCGTCCCAGACGATGTGGTGGACGGTGAACAGCACGGTGGTGCGCTCGTCCGCGAGCCGGAAGGCCTCGGCGCGCAGCAGCGGGCCGGCGGCCAGGTCGAAGGGCTCGGCGCAGCGGGCGGCGAGCAGCTCCTCCAGGCGCGCGGCCCGGTCGGGGTGGTCCCGCAGGTCGGTCTCCGCGAGCGGCACGGCGAGCCGGTGGTGCACGTGCTGGCGGGGGCCGTCGGGGTGCAGCGCGAAGGTGGTGCGCAGCGTCTCGTGCCGGGCGGTGACGGCGTCCAGCGCCCGTCGGAGCAGCGCGAGGTCGAGCGGGCCGGTGACGTCGAGGGTCCAGGGGGTGCAGTAGGTGACGGCCTTCGGGTCGAGGCGGTCGAGGAACCAGAGGCCGCGTTGCAGCCCGGAGACGGGCGCGGTGCGCGCCGGGTGGTCGGACGGGCTCACGGCCTCGTTCCCTTCGTGTGCGGTGCGGCCGGTCACCGGGCGGCCAGCCGTTCGGCGATGGCGCTCACGGTCCGGGCCCGGAACACCAGTTGCGGGGGGACGCGGCTGCCGGTCTCCCGGGACAGCCGCATCGCGACCCGGACGGCGGCCAGCGAGTTGCCGCCGATCCGGAAGAAGTTGTCCTCGCGGCCGACCTCGGCGAGGTCGAGCACCTCGCGCACCGCCTCGGCGACCAGGCGTTCGGCCTCGGTCAGCGGGTCGGCGGCCTCGTCGGCCGTCGCGTCCTCGTCGGAGGCGGCCGGGCGCCCGGCGGGGGCGGGCAGCGCCTTGCGGTCCACCTTGCCGTTGTGGTTGAGCGGCAGCGCGGCCAGGACGTCCAGGGTCGCGGGCAGCATGTGCTCGGGCAGCAGGCCGGCCAGGTGGTCGAGCAGGGCGTCCGGGCCGGGGGCGCCGGCGGCGACGGTGACGTAGGCGGCGAGCCGACGGTCGCCGGGGGCGGGCTCGTGGACGGCGACGGCGGCCTCCCGGACGGCCGGGTGGCGGGTGAGCGCGTCCTCGATCTCGCCGGGTTCGACCCGGAAGCCCCGGATCTTGACCTGGTCGTCGATCCGGCCGGTGACCTCCAGCAGGCCCTCGGCGGTGCGGTGGCCGAGGTCGCCGGTGCGGTAGAGGCGCTCGCCGGGGGCGCCGTACGGGGAGGCGACGAAGCGTTCGGCGGTCAGGGCGGGCCGGCCGAGGTAGCCGTGGGCGAGGCCGCCGCCGGTGGCGTACAGCTCGCCGGTCACCCCGGGCGCGACGGGGCGCAGCCGCTCGTCCAGGACGAGGACGCCCTTGCCGTGCAGCGCGACGCCGATCGGGATGGAGCCGCCGGCCGCGTCGGCGGGGCCGACCCGGTGGCAGGTGGTCAGGCCGAGGCTCTCCACCGGGCCGTAGCCGTTGGCGACGACCAGGCCCGGGTAGGCCTCCAGGGCCTTGGCGACATGGGTGGTGGAGGCCCGCTCGCCGGCCGTGAAGGCGAGCTTCAGGCCGTCGTAGGTCTCCGGGAACTCCTCCAGCAGGAAGTTGAACAGGCTGGCGGAGAGCTGGAGTTGGGTGACGCCGTGGCGGCGGGTCAGCTCGGCGACGGTCTGCGGGTCGGGGCGCTGGCCGGGCTGGAGGACGCAGGTGCCGCCGAAGCAGAGCGCGCCGTACAGCTCCAGCGCGAAGGCGTCCCAGGAGACCGGCGAGCACTGCAGCCAGACCTCGTCGGGGCCGAAGCGGGCGTAGTCCTGGCCGAGGTAGGTGGTGGTGAGCGCGCGGTGCGGGACGGCGACGCCCTTGGGGCGGCCGGTGGAGCCGGAGGTGAACATCACGGTGGCGAGGTCGGCGCCGTCGACCGGCAGGCCGAGGTCGTGGGCCGGGTACCGGGCCAGGTCGGCGGCCGAGGCGTCCAGGTCCACCTGGCCGGGGACGGCGAACGGCACGGTGGCGCGCCGGTGGGTGACCACCGTGGCGGCGCCGGTGTCGGCGACGGCGCCGGCCAGCCGCTCGGCCGGGAAGTCCGGGTCGAGCAGGGTGTAGGCGGCGCCGGTCTTGAGGGCCGCCAGCAGGGCGGTGACCAGCTCCGGACCGCGCTCGGTCAGCACGGCGACGGTGTCGCCGCGGCCGATGCCCCGGCCCGCCAGGTGGCGGGCGAGCCGGTTCGCGGCGGCGTTCAACTCGCCGTACCCGACCGTCCGTTCGCCGGACACCAGGGCGACGGCGCCCGGCTCGCGGGCGGCCCGCGCCTCGAACAGGGCGTGCACCGGCACCTCGACGGCGGCGGCCAGGGCGCCCAGCCACTCCTCGCACAGGCCGGCCATGGTGGCCGGGTCGAAGAGGTCGCTGTCGTACTCGAAGCGGCCGGTGAAGCCGGTGCCGAGGTCGTCCACCGAGACGGACAGGTCGAAGCGGGAGACCGGGTTGGAGTGCAGGGAGCGGGTGACGGCGTGCCCGCCGACCGTGAACGGCCGGGGGTCCAGCGGGTGCAGCTCCAGCAGCACCTGGCAGAGCGGGTTGCGGTCCTCGGGGCGCTCGTCGAGCACGGCGTTCGCGATGTCGTCGAAGGGCACCTCCTGGTGCCGGTAGCCGCCGATCGACACCTCGCGCACGTGCCGGACCAGCTCGCGGAAGGAGGCGCCCTCCTCCAGCTTCAGCCGCAGCGGCAGCAGGTTGACGAAGTAGCCGATCAGGCCGTCGAGTTCGGCCCGGCCGCGGGCGTTCACCGGCGAGCCGAGGACCAGGTCGCGCTGGCCGGAGCGGCGGTGCAGGGTGAGCGCCAGCCCGGCCAGCAGCACCATGAACGGGGTGGCGTCCTCGCTGCGGGCGAGCGCCCGGACGGCCTCGGCCACCGGATCGGGCATGGCGAAGCGGTGGAAGGCGCCGCGGAAGGCCTGCTCCTCGGGGCGGGGGCGGTCGGGCGCCAGCGCGTCGGCGGTCGGCGCGTCGCGCAACTGCTCGCGCCAGTAGTCGAGTTGCTTCTCGGCGGTGTCGTCCTGGTACTGCCAGGCGGCGTAGTCGCCGTACTGGACGGCGAGTTCCGGCAGCTCGGCCGGGCGGCCCTCGGCCAGCGCGGCGTACAGCTCCTGGAGTTCGGCCTCCAGTACGGGCAGCGAGCCCTCGTCCCAGACGATGTGGTGGAGGAGCAGCAGCAGCGTGGTCGCCCCGTCGGCCCGGAAGACCCGGGCCCGCACCAGCGGTCCCCGCGCCAGGTCGAAGGGCTCCAGCGCGGCCTCGGCGACCAGCTCGTCCACCCGGTCGGCGGTGGTCTCGGTGAGCGTGAACGGCAGCTCCACGGAGGGGTGGACGACCTGGCGCGGGCCGTCCTCGGCGAGCTCGAAGGTGGTCCGCAGGCTCTCGTGCCGCTCCACCACCCCCGCCAGCGCCCGCCGCAGCAGCTCGGGGTCGACCGGCCCGGAGAAGCGGAACACCCAGGGCACCACGTAGGTCGGCGCGTCCGGGTTCCACTGGTCGAGGAACCACAGGCCGCGCTGGAACTTCGACAGCGGGGCCTCGGCGGCGCCCGAGCGCACCGGGGCCGGGCGCGCGCCGCCGGTCGCGGAGGTCACCGCGGCGGCGAACCCGGCCAGGGTCGGCGCGTCGAAGATGGTGTACGGCGACACCATGCCGAAGACGTCGAAGACCCGGCCCACCACCCGGACGGCGGTCAGCGAATCGCCGCCCAGGTGGAAGAAGTTGTCGTCGGCGCCGACCTCCGGCACCCCGAGCACGTCCGCCCAGACCGCCGCGATCAGCTGCTCGGCGGGGGTGCGCGGCGGGCGGCCGGCCGCCCTGCCCTCCGGCGCGGTCCGCGGCTCGGGCAGCGCCGCGCGGTCCACCTTGCCGCCGGCCGTCAGCGGGAAGGCCTCCAGCGCGGTGAGCGTCGCCGGGACCATGTGCTCGGGCAGCCGCTCGGCCAGCCAGGCCCGGGCCTCGGCGTACCCCGGCGCGGCGCCGGTGACGTACGCGGCCAGCCGGTCCTCGTGCGCCACCACCACGCAGCCGGTGACGCCGGGGTGGCCGGCCAGCACCTGCTCGACCTCCCCGGGCTCGACCCGGAAGCCGCGGATCTTCACCTGGTGGTCGGTGCGGCCGAGGAACTCCAGCGGGCCCTCCCCGGTGGCTCGGCGCACCAGGTCGCCGGTGCGGTACATCCGGGCTCCCCCGGGACCGTCCGGGTCCGCGAACGGGTCGGCGACGAAGCGGCCGGCGGTCAGGCCCGGGCGGCCGAGGTAGCCGGAGGCCAACAGCGGCCCGCCGACGTACAGTTCGCCGGCCTCGCCGGGCGGCACCGGCCGCAGCCGCTCGTCGAGCACGTGCAGCAGCCGCCCGCCGACGGCGGTGCCGATCGGCACCCGGGCACCCGGCTGCTCCTGCCCGCCGTCGAGCCGGTGGACGGTGGCGGTGACCACCGTCTCGGTCGGACCGTACGCGTTCAGCAGCGGCACCCCGGTCGCCGCCCACCAGGCGGCGGCGGTGGCCGGCTCCAGCTTGTCGCTGCCGGAGACCATCAGCCGCAGGGTGCGCGGCACCCGGCCGCCCAGCGCCGCCACCACGTCCTGGAAGTAGCCCGCGGCCAGGTTGGCGACGGTGACGCCCTCGGCGTCCAGCAGTTCCAGCAGCGCGGCCGGGGCGAGCAGCCGCTGCTCCGGCAGGACCAGGCAGGCCCCGGCGGACAGCGCGCCGAGCACCTGCTCCACGGCCACGTCCACGGTCGGACGGGCGAACTGCAGCACCACGTCCCGCTCGGTCAGGCCGAGGGCCTCGACCACACCGGCCAGGTGGCCGGTCAGGGCCGCGAGCGGGACGTGCACGCCCTTGGGGCGGCCGGTGGTGCCGGAGGTGTAGATGACGTAGCCGGCGCCCGCGCCCTTCCCTTCGCCGAGCTCGGTGAGCTCCTCGCCGTCGAGGGCGAGCCCGGCCCCGGCGTCCTCGACGATCCAGCGGTTGCGCTCCTCGGGCGCCTCCCGGTCCAGCGGCAGGTAGGTGGCCCCCGCCCGCAGCGCCGCCAGCAGCGCGACCACGTGGTCCAGCCGGTCGCGGCCGGTCACGGCGACCGTCCGGCCGGGGGCGAGCCGGGCGGCGAGGGCGGCGCTCAGTCCGTCCAGCTCCCGGTAGCCGACGGTCCGGGCCCCGGCCCGGACGGCCGGCCGCTCCGGGAAGCGCGCGACGGCGGAGGCGAACGGCGCGAATGCGGGCGCCGTGAATTCGACGGGAAAACCGCGAGAGGACATCATCCAGCCCCAGATCGTGAGAGGAATCGGCGAAGAAGGCGATAGGGGGATCACGAAGCCCTATCGGCAGAACGGGCGGAAGGAAGTCGGCAGTTTCCTTCTGCCGCTTCCCGAGCAGGCCAGGGCTACCGGCCGAGGGGGATTCCGGAACTCCCGGGGGACCAGACGTCCGCCTCTTCCAGGGCCTCCGGGGAGTACTTCCCGAGCGCGCTGATCAGCAGCCGGAGTTCCAGCGCCAGGCATTCCGCGAAACGGCGGAGCCCGGATTCCCGGTCCTCCGCGACGGCGAGCAGCGCCGCCCGCCCGAGGCCCACCGCGCGGGCCCCCAGCGCCAGGCTCTTGACCGCCCGGGCGCCCTCCCAGATCCGCCCGGAGACCAGCAGGCAGGGCGGCGGCACGACCGCCAACCGGCGCAGGCACTCCGCGAGCGGCAGGCCGACGTGCGGCAGGAACACCCCCGGCGCCCAGCCGGTGCCGCCCTCCGCGCCGTCCACCACGACGGCGTCCGCCCCGGCCTCGTGCGCCACCCGGGCGGCCTCGGCCACGTCCCGGCCGGGGTAGAGCTTCACCCAGATCCGCACCCGCGGGTAGTTGTTGCGCATCAGCCGGATCTGCTGGCGCAGGATCTCCGCGGTGAAGGTGCCCGGGGTGGCCGCGCGCAGCACCCGCCCGTCGCCGAACAGCGGGTCGAGCCCGAAGCGGTCGCCGAGCGCGGCGGCGGCCTCCGCGTCCAGCACGGTCATCCCGCCCAGACCCGGCTTGGCGCCCTGGCCGACCTTCAACTCGAAGGCCAGCCGCCCGGATTCGAGCAGCGGGAGGGCGGCCGGGTCGCTGTGGACGAGGTTCCACACCTCGGCGTCGGCGTCCTCGGTGCTCTGCTGGACGGCCACCCCGCCGAGCCCGTCCGGGAGTTGCTCACCGTAGGCGCGCAGCCGGCCGAGCAGGGTGCGGTCGGCGGCCTCGCCGAGCCGGCCGTAGCCGTTGACCGGCACCACGTTCTCGCCGATCACCATCGGGATCCCGAGCGCCCCGGCCTGCCGGCTGAGGGCCAGTCCGAGGTCGCCGCCGGCCGCCCGGGTGGAGCCGGTCGCGGAGACGTACACCGGCAGCGCGGAGGCGAACCCGCCGATGGCGGTGGCGAGTTCGACGTCCCGGTAGTCGGGCTCGCGGCCCAGGTCGATCAGCTTGGCGAGCCGCTGCGGCAGGAACAGCGGTGGGACGATCCGCAGGGCGTCGAGGGCGTCGGACGGCGCCGCCTCCTCGGCCGCGCCGGCGCCGAACAGCACCCGCCCGTACTCCTCGGCGGGCGGGAACACGGCGGCCGCCCCGACCCGGGCCCGCCGCCGGACCTCCTCCTCCGGGAACCCCGGCGCGGTCAGGTCGCTCATGGCGACACCACCCCGGCGACCTTGGGGAACGCGCTGGCCTGCCAGACGGCGTCCAGCCCGGCGACGTACCGGGTGAGCCGCTCGACGCCGATGCCGAAGCCCGCGCTGGCCGGCACGCCCTCGCGCACCAGGTCCAGGTACCAGCGGTACTTCTGCGGGTTCTCGCCGGTCTCCCGCATCCGGGTGACGATCTCCGCGTAGTCGTTGGTGCGCTGGCTGCCGCTGCACAGCTCGCCGTAGCCCTCGGGCGCGAGCAGGTCGAAGTTCCGCAGCAGGCCCGGGTCCTGCGGGTGCTCGCGGTCGTAGAAGCCGCGCGAGCCCTTCGGGTAGTCGGTGACGAAGAACGGCCGGTCGCGCCGGGCCGACAGCAACGCCTCGCCCTCCCAGTCGAGTTCGGCGTCCAGGCTCTGCGGGTGCCCGATCCCGCGCAGTTCGGCGACCGCCTCGGCGTGCCGGACGCGGCCGAAGGAGCCCTTCAGCAGGTCGGCGAACGCCTGCGGGTCCCGGCCGAGTTCGGCGAACTCCTTGGGCAGCTCACGGACCGTGCTGCCGACGATGTGCACCACCAGCTCCTCGGCCAGCCGGACGGCGTCGTCCCGGCTCGCGCCGGCCGCCTCCACGTCCAGCTGGTGGAACTCGGCCAGGTGCCGGCTCGTCCCGGCGGTCTCCAGCGGCTCCAGACGGACGTTCGGGGCGATGCAGAAGATCTTGTCGAAGGCGAGCAGCGAGGCCTGCTTGTACAGGATCGCGCTGGTCATCAGCTTGTAGCGGTGGCCGTAGAAGTCGATGTCCACCTGCTTGGAGCCGCGCGCGCCGGGGTCGGTGACCGGGCCGATGATCGGCGGCAGCAGCTCGGTGAAGCCCCGGCCGCGCAGGAACTCACGGGCGGCGGACAGCAGGTGCTGCTGGATCCGCAGCGCGCTGCGGGTGGTCGGGTCGGTCAGGTGCCGGCCCGGATCGGTCGGGGGCAGGGGGGTGGCGTCGGGCATGGTCGGAGTCCTCTTCTCTCGGGGGGCCGTGGTCCGCCGTCGGGGGCGCGGGCGGTCGTCGGTGGTGGAGCGCCGGCCGGGCGGGACGGCTGGAGCGCGGGCGGCTCGGCTGGGCGGCGGCTCAGCGCGCGACGGGCAGGCCCCGGGCGGCGGACGCGGACGCGGAGGCGGCGGCGTACCGGGCCCGGCCGTCGTAGCTCCGCTGGACGTGGGAGAGGGCGGCGAGCAGCCCGGCCGAGCCGGGGATCGGCGCGCGGCCGCGCTCACCCAGCCCGGCGATCGGCATCGAGCCGACCGAGGACCAGTACAGCCGCCCGTCCGGGCCCAGCGAGCTGCGCGTGCGCCCGGCGTTGTCGGGGTGCAGGCAGTACGGCACGTCCAGGTAGCCGGCCGCGAACGCCCGTACCAGGGCCCGCCCGACGTCGGTGTCCAGGTCGAGCACCGCGCCGATCAGCGCCCTGGCCTCGGCCTCGATCCCGGTGTCCGGCGGCACGGCGGGACGGCGGTCGGATGCCAGGGGCCGGGCCCGCTCCGCCGTGGCGGCCGCGGCGGCGGCCTCCAGCGCCCGGACGTTCTCGGCGACGGTCGGGATGCGGTGCGCCTCGGCCGTGGTCTTGACGATCAGCCGGGCCGCGCCGCCGCGCACCGCGAGCCGCGCCGCGTCCTCCAGCAGCAGCCGCGCACCGCCGGGCGAGCGCGGGTACACACCCATGTACGCGTACACCACCAGGTGCCAGTCGACGTCGGTGAGCAGTTCCCCCGCGATCCGGCCGAGCGCGGCCAGCGCCTCCTCGTCCTGGCGGGCGTCGGCCTGCTGGGCGTAGCTGAGCGAGATGCTGCGCAGCCCGTGCCGGCGGAAGAACAGCGCCTCCAGCACGCTGACGGCGATCAGCAGCGAGGGCGGGCAGAGCTGGCCCATCAGGCAGCCGCCGAACGTCTCCAGGTGCGGCTCGGCGCCGAACTCCCGTACGGAGGCCAGAAGTTCGCAGCCGCGACGCCAGCGGGCCACCGCCTCGTGGAGCGGGGTGCGGCCGTACGGCAGGCAGTAGGAGACCGGTCCGCCCTCGGTGGCGTCCAGGCCCGCCGCCAGCAGCGCCTCGACGATCCGCTCCGGTGCGGCCGAGCCGTGCCGGACCTGCACCGGGAAACCCGCGTCCGCGACCCCGCGCAGCACCGCCCGGGTGACCTCGACGGGGTGGGTGGCGATCGGGTAGCCGTTGAGGCCCGCCCCGGCGGCCAGGGCGCGCCGGGCGGCCGCGAGGTCGCCGGTGCGGGTGTAGCTGTCCAGGGTGATGGTGCCGACGGTGACGGCGGCCGCGCCCCGGGTGGCGAGCAGGCCCGCCCGCATCGGGGCCGCCTCCGCCATGCCCATCCGGGGCTGGACCACCAGCGCGCCGGCCTCGGCGGCCTGCGCCACGAACGCGCCGAAGCCCGTCCCGGCGGGGCCCGCCCGTTCAGGACCGGTCTCCGCGGGACCGAACCCGGCGGGACCGGCCCCGGCGGGAGCCGTCACAGCAGCACCCCGGAGCGCAGTCCGCCGACGAAGGCGCGGAACCCGGCCACCGCGGCGCCGTCCTCGAAGACCGCGTCGAACCCGGCCGCCAGCAGCGCGCGTTCGCGGTCCGGGTCGTCGGCCCCGGCGATGCCGAGCTTGCCGCCGATGACGGTCGGGGTGCTCCGCAGCTCCGGGCAGGCGCGGAGGGCCTCGATCACCCGCAGGCCCTCCTGGTGGCCGTGCCCGTTGACGCTGCTGATCACGATCAGGTCCGGTTCGGCCCGGCGGCATTCGGAGAGCAGCAGCGCGTCCGGGACGCACGCGCCCAGGTTCGTCACCCGGTGGCCCATCTCCTCCAGCAGGAACTGGAGGTACACCAGGTTCCAGGTGTGCGAGTCCGAGGCCGTCGTCGTCACGACGACGTCCAGACCGCCCGGACCGTTCTGTTCGGCATTCCCGTGCTCCACGACTCCGCCCTCACCGGTAGTGATCCTCGATGGCGTTCCGTCGCGTTCTGCGCGGCGGCCCGGCCCCACGGAGAACGCTAGGAACGATCGGGCCCGGCAAGCGGCAGCTCCGGCGGCATTAAGCGGCAGAATGGGTCGGCCTGCGGCAGAATCGGTCAGCCCGCGGCCGCCAGCAGCGGGACGTCCCCGGTCGGCGCGAGCCGCGGCCCGGGCTCCTCCCGGACCAGCCGGCGGCACAGGTTGAGCACGGTGAAGCGCACGCCGTCCCGGGCGGGCACGCTGCGGATCAGCCCCCGCGACAGCAGCTCGTGCACCGTGGCCAGGCAGGTCTGCAGCGTCCAGCCGCTGCGGACCACCGCGTCCTCCCCCGACCAGTCCCCGGGCTCGTCCACCAGCACCTCCAGCAGGGCGCGCTGACGGTCCGTCAGGCAGAGGATCGCCGGCTCCAGGTCGTCCCGCAGGTCACCGCGCGCGCCGAACACCACCGGCGGCGCCGCCAGCGTGAACGGGACGGCCGCCAGCCCGGCCACCAGCTGGGCGGTGGACCGCACCAGCGCCCAGCCCGCCGCCCGCTCCAGCGCGCCCGGCAGGCCGTCCAGTCGGCGGCAGAGCTCCGCGACGGCGGGCGCCTCGGAGCGCTCCAGGGTGTAGCCGGGCCGCAGCCGGCACAGGTGCGAGAGCAGCAGCCGGACGGCCCCGACCTGCGCCAACGCCTCGGGCTCGGCGTCGAGTTCGGGGTCCGGTACGGGCAGCGGCGCGAGCGGGATGACCTGGCCGCCGGGCAGCGGCCGGGCCTCCCGGGCGGTGATCAGCACCCGCAGTCCGGGGCAGTGGCGGAACAGCCCGTCCAGCTGCCCGGCGTCCACCCCGCCGTCGGCGCCGTCCAGCACCAGCAGGGCGGGCCGCTCGCCGATGTCCCGGACGAGGTCGTCCAGCCGCCCGCGCCACGGGTGCGGGCCGCCGCCGCAGTCCACCCAGCGCACCGACCAGCGGACGGCCAGGTGCAGCCGGCGGGCCACCTCCAGGGCGAGCCGGGTCTTGCCCACCCCGCCGAGGCCGACCAGCGAGACCAGCCGGTCCCCGTGCACGGCGAAGGCGTCGGCCAGCACCTCGGCCTCCGCCTCCCGGCCGACGATCGCCCCGCGCGCCACCGGCGGGGCGGCCGGCTCGTCCCCCGGCTCGTCCGCGGCCTGCTGCCGGCGGGCGGCCTCCTCGAAGTCCGTCCGGCTGCGGCCCTCCAGCCGCAGCGCGTCCGCCAGCAGCCGGACGGTCTCGTTGCGGGGCCGTCGCACCCGGCCGCTCTCCATGTCCCGGATCGCCCGCACGCTCAGGGTCGCGTGATCCGCCAGGCACTGCTGGGTCAGCCCGATCCGCTCGCGCCGTAGCCGCAGCAGCTCGCCGAAACCCGCCGCCGTTCTCACCGCTTGCACCGACAGCCCGCCGTCCATGCCTCGTCTGCCCTTCGTGGTCCGGACTCCTCCTGGCGTCGGGACCGGTGGCGGCGTCAGCCACGGGCGCCCGTACGGCCCGTGGTCCGGCCGTACGGGACCCGGCGATCAGGCTGTGGCCTCCGGACCGGTTCCCTCCGGGTCCCGATGCTCCAGGCTCGCCGTCTACGCCCGATCAACGGCCGATCACCGGCCCTACCCACGACCTTCACCCGGGCCTCACAGCCCGCCCGCCGCCTGGGCGGCCTCCCCGACGCATCCGGGTGAACCGTGGTGCCACTCGGGCACGTTAATGCGGTTTATCGGATTTTCGGCACGCATACTACGCCCGTACGGTCACTGTCCGTATCAGGTCAACGACACCCCGCATCCGCTCCACGACCCCCGTGCCCGTCACCACCGCCATCCACCCCGCGCCGTCCAACCCACCGCCGTCCAACCCACCGCTGTGCAGCCCACCGCGTGACACCGGACCGCTCGACCGAAGGGAATCGTCATGAGGCGCTGTCCAGCCACCAGCGGACACGAGCGAAGTCGACGCGGCCGCCGACACGGAGGCCGACCCGGGATGGACACGCTCCGCGACCGCCTCGTCGGGGCCGTGCTCACCCTCCTCCTCGCGTTCGCCACGGCCTCCGGCTCCTTCGCCGCCCCCGCCGTGGCACACGCGCCGAGCCGTGACCCCCGCACCCCCGCCACCGGCACGACGGCCGCCCCCGCCGACCAGCGGAACGGCCGCCACGACGTCCGCCAGCAGCCCGTGACCCTGGCGAAGACCGGCACCGACACCACCACCGGCAGCACCACCCAGACCGCCCAGGGCGACACCGTCCGCTGGGTCGTCTCCGCGACCAACCCCGACGGCGCACCGGTCAGCACCACCGTCACCGACGCCATCCAGGGCGGCCCGGGCAGCACACCGCAGACCCAGTCCTACGTCCCCGGCTCGCTGCAGGTGCCCCCCGGCTTCACCAAGCAGTGGTCCACCGACGGCGGCACGACCTTCTCCGGCACCGACCAGGGCGCCGCCACCAACGTCGTCCAGGCCACCAACCCGACGCTCTCCTCCCCGGCGACCGGCCAAGTGGTCCAGATCCCGCCGCCGTTCACCCCGATCAACACCGCCACCGGCGGCGACGGCTTCACCCCCATCCGCTACACCGCCACGATCAACGGCGTCCCCACCCCCGAGATCTGGAACATCTACCACCACGGCTTCTCCAACACGGCCAGCGTGGTCTGCACCGACCTGCTCACCAACGGCCCCTGCCCGACCCCGACCGGAGCCCCCGCCACCTGGCCCCAGGCGCTGAACTCCTCCGCCGCCGACACGACCACCGGCGACATCGGCAGCACCCGCACCCCGACCTACGTGCAGATCGGCTCCCGGCTGTACTACGCCGCGATCAGCCGGGTCACGCAAGCACTCATCGGCGTCGGCTGCATCGACCTCCAGGCCCAGACCAGCTGCGGCCTCACCCCGCTCCAGACCGGCACCGGCCTGGTCATCGGAGGCGTCGTCCAGGCACCCAACCAGCTGATCTACGCGGTCTCCGGCACCGGCGAGATCCTCTGCTACGACCCCGTCGGCAACTCCTCCTGCGGCACCTTCGACATCGGCCTGCCGCCCAACGAGGGCCAGGTCGCCTTCAGCGGCGACTACGCCGGCATCATGCGGGTCATCAACGGCAAGATCTACGTCACCGACAACCAACTGGCCCCGCTGCCCACGGTGATGTCCTGCTTCGACCCGTCGACGAACGCCGCGTGCACCGGCTGGGCCACCCCCAAGACCGTCGTCACCCCGACCGGCACCGAAGCCGCCCGCGCCGACAACGTCTTCGAGATGTACGACACCGCCGGCACCGTCACCGGCGTCTGCACGGCGGTCGGCGGCGTCGAACTGGCCGTCACCCCGCCGGTCGGCACCGTCGTCTGCTTCGACTTCGCCGGCAACCCCGTCGCCGCGCCCCCCGGCCTGCAGACCCTCCTCAGCACCAACGTCGCCCCCGGCGAATCCAACTTCCAGGTGCCGCTCACCATCACCGCCCCCAACGGACACCTCGAAACCGAGTTCCCGTTCTGGATCTACCTCAGCATCTCCCCCACCTCCAACAGCTCCGAGTTCTGCTACGACTGGAACACCCAGGCCCCCTGCGCCCAGTACGGCACCAACGGCGTCGTCAACGGCCCGCCCAACGTCAACGGCGGCGACACCAGACCGTACGGCTTCGCCTACGACGGCCAGTGCAAGTACAGCCTCGGCGACACCGGCTACCTGTTCTCCATCGACCCGATCACCGGCGCCTCCCCCTGCCTGAAGACCAAGGCCCAGGGCAGCCTCAACCCCTCCGCGTACTACTGCGACGGGGCCACCGGGCACGTGAGGTCGTACGGCACGGTCAGCCTCCTCGGCCTCGACCCCACCACCGTCGACTTCACCCAGTCCTCGGTGACCGTCCTGGCCTCCGACGGCACCACCATCGGCACCTTCCCGTTCAACCCCACCACCGAGACGGCGGACATCTCATCCGTCCCGACCAGCGACTCACCGATCCAGGTGATCGCCAACCTCACCCTCGTCAACGGGTCGTCCTTCACCCCCGGCAACCACCCGCAGATGCAGGTGACCTTCGTCGGCGACGCGCCGCAGATCTGCTTCGAGACCACGGTCTCCACCGACTGCTCCGTCACCGCCGTCTCCAACCAGGCCTCCGCCGTCACCAACGGCCAGCCGCCCGTCACCTCCAACACCGTCACCCTCCAGGTCACCCCCGGCGCCGAGTGCGCGCCGAAGCTGGAGATCCTCAAGGAGGTCTGCACCTCCACCAACGCCGCCGACTGCGGGCCCGGCGGCCCCGGGCCATGGGCCAAAACCACCACCCTCGCCCCCGGCGGGACGGCCTACTGGCGGATCACCGCGACCAACACCGGCCTGGTCAACATCACCGGCATCACCCTGGACGACACCGTCACACCGTCCTGCGTGACAGCCGCCGGGACGTTCGACCTCGCAGCGGGCGCCTCCCATCAGATCTTCTGCAACCTGCCGGGCGTCACCCAGTCGACGACGAACACGGTGACCGCCTCCTTCCCCGGCCCTGGCGGCACACCGGTCAGGACGGGGCCGTCGGAGGCGAGTGCCGTCGTCCCGTCCCTGGCGATCAACAAGGAGGTCTGCACCTCGGCCAACGCCGCCGACTGCGGCGCCGGGGGTCCGGGCCCGTGGGCCAAGACCACCACCGTGGCGCCTAACGGGACGGCCTACTGGCGGATCACCGTCACCAACACCGGCACGGTCAACGTCACCGGCATCACGCTGAACGACACCGTGACGCCCTCGTGCGTGACGGCCGCCGGGACGTTCGACCTCGCCGCAGGCGCGTCCCAGCAGGTGTTCTGCAACCTGCCGGGCGTCACCCAGTCCACCACCAACACGGTGACGGCCTCGTTCCCGGGGCCTGGTGGCACCCCGATCACCACGCCGCCCTCCGAGGCGAGCGTCGACGTTCCATCTCTGGCCATCAACAAGGAGGTCTGCACCTCCGCCAACGCCGCCGACTGCGGCGCCGGGGGTCCGGGCCCGTGGGCCAAGACCACCACCGTCGCGCCGAACGGCACCGCGTACTGGCGAATCACGGTCACCAACAACGGCCCGGTCAACATCACCGGCATCACCCTCGCCGACGCCATCACACCGGCCTGCGTCACAGCCGCGGGGACGTTCGACCTCGCCGCAGGGGCCTCCACACAGGTCTTCTGCAACCTCCCGGGCGTCACGCAATCCACCACCAACACGGTGACGGCCTCGTTCCCGGGGCCTGGCGGCACCCCGATCACCACGCCCCCGTCCGAGGCGAGCGTCGACGTCCCGTCCCTGGCCATCAACAAGGAGGTCTGCACCTCGACCAACCCGGCCGACTGCGGCACCGGAGGCGCAGGCCCGTGGGCCAAGACCACCACCATCGCGCCGAACGGCACCGCGTACTGGCGAATCACCGTCACCAACAACGGCCCCGTCAACATCACCGGCATCACCCTCGCCGACGCCATCACACCGGCCTGCGTCACAGCCGCC
Source organism: Kitasatospora sp. NPDC057518 (assembly GCF_042802075.1). NCBI lineage: Bacteria > Bacillati > Actinomycetota > Actinomycetes > Kitasatosporales > Streptomycetaceae > Kitasatospora > Kitasatospora sp. NPDC057518. The sequence goes on along the minus strand of NZ_JBHVEU010000007.1, from coordinate 2,000 downwards.
GGCACCTTTGACCTCGTGGCAGGCGCCTCCACACAGGTCTTCTGCAACCTGACCGGCGTCACCCAATCCACCACCAACACCGTCACCGCCTCCTTCCCGGGACCCGGCGGCACACCCATCACCACACCGCCCTCCGAAGCGAGCGTCGACGTCCCGTCCCTGGCCATCAACAAGGAGGTCTGCACCAGCACCAACGCCGCCGACTGCGGTGACGGAGGCGCAGGCCCGTGGGCCAAGACCACCACGGTCGCGCCTAACGGCACCGCGTACTGGCGCATCACGGTCACCAACAACGGCCCGGTCAACATCACCGGCATCACCCTCACCGACTCAGTGACGCCCTCGTGCGTGACGGCCGCGGGGACGTTCGACCTCGCCGCAGGCGCCTCCACACAGGTCTTCTGCAACCTGACCGGCGTCACCCAATCCACCACCAACACCGTCACCGCCTCCTTCCCCGGTCCCGGCGGCACACCCATCACCACACCGCCCTCCGAAGCCAGTGCCGACGTCCCCTCCCTGGCCATCAACAAGGAGGTCTGCACCAGCACCAACCCGGCCGACTGCGGTGACGGCGGCGCAGGCCCCTGGGCGAAGACCACCACCGTCGCCCCGAACGGCACCGCGTACTGGCGGATCACCGTCACCAACAACGGCCCCGTCAACATCACCGGCATCACCCTCACCGATGCCATCACACCGTCGTGTGTCACAGCCGCCGGCGCCTTCGACCTCGCGGCGGGCGCCTCCCATCAGGTGTTCTGCAACCTGACAGGCGTCACGCAATCCACCACCAACACCGTGACAGCCTCCTTCCCGGGACCCGGCGGAACACCCATCACCACACCGCCCTCCGAGGCGAGCGTCGACGTCCCCTCCCTGGTCATCAACAAGGAGGTCTGCACCTCCGCGAACGCCGCCGACTGCGGTGAGGGCGGCGCGGGACCGTGGGCGAAGACCACCACCGTCGCCCCGAACAGCACCGCGTACTGGCGGATCACCGTCACCAACAACGGCCCCGTCAACATCACCGGCATCACCCTCACCGACGCCGTCACACCGGCCTGCGTCACGGCCGCCGGCTCGTTCGACCTCGCGGCAGGTGCCTCCCATCAGGTGTTCTGCAACCTGCCGGGTGTCACGCAGTCAACGACGAACACCGTCACGGCGTCCTTCCCCGGCCCTGGCGGAACACCCATCACCACACCCCCGTCCGAGGCCAGTGCCGACGTTCCGTCCCTGGTCATCAACAAGGAGGTCTGCACCTCCGCAAACGCCGCTGACTGCGGCGAGGGCGGCGCGGGACCGTGGGCCAAGACCACCACCGTCGCCCCGAACGGGACGGCGTACTGGCGGATCACCGTCACCAACAACGGGCCCGTCAACATCACCGGCATCACCCTCGCCGATGCCATCACGCCGTCGTGCGTCACAGCCGCCGGCACCTTCGACCTCGCCGCAGGCGCCTCCAAGCAGGTCTTCTGCAACCTGACAGGCGTCACGCAATCCACCACCAACACCGTCACGGCCTCCTTCCCCGGCCCCGGCGGAACACCCATCACCACACCCCCATCCGAGGCCAGTGCCGACGTTCCGTCCCTGGTCATCAACAAGGAGGTCTGCACCTCCGCGAACGCCGCCGACTGCGGCGAGGGCGGCGCGGGACCGTGGGCCAAGACCACCACCGTCGCCCCGAACGGCACCGCGTACTGGCGCATCACCGTCACCAACAACGGCACGGTCAACCTGACCGGCATCACCCTCACCGACACGGTCACGCCGTCGTGCGTCACAGCTGCTGGCACCTTCGACCTGGCGGCGGGCGCGTCCCAGCAGGTGTTCTGCAACCTGACGAGCGTCTCCCAGTCGACGACGAACACGGTGACGGCGTCCTTCCCCGGCCCCGGCGGAACACCCATCACCACACCCCCATCCGAGGCCAGTGCCGACGTTCCGTCCCTGGTCATCAACAAGGAGGTCTGCACCTCCGCGAACGCCGC
>NZ_JBHVEU010000006.1:0-51395 GCF_042802075.1 Kitasatospora sp. NPDC057518 | reverse complement strand
ACCGTGCCCACCCCCGCGCCGCCGCCGGCGCCCGAACCGGCGCGGGCCCACCGGCCCGCGCCCTGGGTCCGCACCCGGCTGCGCGCGATGCCGCTGGCCGCGCTGCTCACGGCGGCCCTCGCGCTCGTCACCGTCTTCCTGGCGGCGGCCTTCCCGCGCATCGCGGACCGGAACGCGGACAGCGCGCTCCAGGAGTTCACGCGCGGCCTGGGCACCAACGTCACCAACCTGGAGGTCACCTCCGGGCTGGCCCCCGGCGACGACGGCGCCGCCCTCGAAGCCCTGCAGCGGAAGTTCGACGCGCAGATCGGACGGCAGCTGCCGCTGAGCGCGTCCGCGCAGGTCCACGGCACCCGGATCAAGACCGAGCGGAAGATGTTCAACCCGGGGTTCACCCGGCTCTCCGACCGGGCCGTCCCGGGGCTCGGCCTGTTCTACCTGCACGGCCTCGCCGACCGGGCGACGCTGACCGCGGGCACCTGGCCGGGCCCCGCCCCGGTCGACGGCCCGCTGCCGATCGCGCTGAGCCAGCAGGCCGCCGAGGCCATCAACATCAAGGTCGGCGACGTCATCGAGAGCGGCACCGACGGACCGGTCGCGCTGCGCACCACCGTGACCGGCCTCTACCGGGTCAACGACCCCCAGGACCCGTTCTGGGAGGGACTCGGCTGCCCGTCCAGGGCCTGCCTGGGCGTCAAGGGCGAGGACGCGTGGTACTGGACCAGCGGCTTCGTCGACGGCGGCAGCCTGACCGCGCTGGCCCGCTGGGGTTCGAGCGGCCAGAACTTCTGGCGGCTGCCCGTGGACCCCGGCTCGCTGCGCGCCGACGAGCTCGACCACACCCGCGAGGTCCTCGGCTCGTACACGGCCGGCCCCGGCATGACCGCCCTGATCGACGCCACCCTCCGGGCCGACCTGCACGCCACCTCGCTGATGCCGGACGTCCTCGCCCGGGCCACCGCCCGCTACCAGGCCGCGGCCCCGCTGGGCGCGATCGGGCCGGCCGGTGTCGCCGGCGTCGCGGTCGTGGTGCTCTGCCTGGCCGCGGCGCTCAGCACGGACCGGCGCACGGCCGAGATCCGGCTGCTCCAGGCCCGCGGCGGCTCGCGCACCGGAGTGCTGCTGCGGCTGCTCGGCGAGGGCGCGGTGACCGTGCTGCCCGCCGCCGTGCTCGGGACGGCCCTCGCGCTGGTGCTGCTGCCCACCCCGCGCTGGGGCACCCCGGTGCTGCTGGCGCTCGCCGTGACCCTGCTCGCGATCCTGGTCTTCCCGGTCCGGGCCGCGCTGCTCTGGGCGCGCCCGCGGGCGGCCGGCGGCTGGCGCCGGATGGTCGGCGAACTCGCCGTGCTGGCCGTCACCGCCGCGGCCGTGGCCGAGGTCCGACGTCGCGGCGTCGGCCACCCCGGTAGCGGCGTCGACCCGCTGCTGGTGGCCGCCCCGCTGCTGCTCGCCGTCTCCGGCGGCCTGCTGCTGGCGAGGATCGAGCCGGTCGTGGTCGGCTGGCTGGCCGCACTCGCCGGCCGCGGCCGTGGCCTGGTCGGCTTCCTCGGCCTGGTCCGGGCCGCCCGCGACAACTCGGGCCGGCGGCGGCCCTCCGCGCTGCCGCTGCTCGCCCTGCTGATCGCCGTCACCGCCACCGGCTTCGGGGCCACCGTGCTCGACACGGTGGACCACTCCCGGGCGCGTGCCGCGCGGCTCTCCACCGGCGGCGACGTGTCCGTCTCCGTCCCGCTCTACGCCAACCTGCCGGAGGCCTTCACCAAGGCGGCCGGCGAACTGCCCGGCGTCCGGGCGGCGACCGGCGCGTGGATCGAGGAGCGGGCCACCTTCGTCGGCGCCGACCGGGAGACCGCCGAGGCCGTCCTGGTGGTGGTCGAGCCCGAGGCCTACGCGGAGATCTCCCGCACCGTCGGGGTCGGCGGGTACGACCCGGCCAGGCTGACCGCCGCCCCGGGCGGCAAGGACGGCCCGGTCCCCGCGCTGTTCAGCCGGGACCTGGCCGCGCACCTGGACTCGGGCGCACCGCAGGTGCGCACGCCCTCCGGCAGCCAGATGGCCACCAGCGTCGCGGGGATCGTCACCGCCACGCCCGCCTTCCCGGACCCCGGCAAGCCCTTCGTCGTGGTGCCGGCCAGCCCCGCCGCGGAGCACCTGCCGGAGCTCAAGCGGTCGAACCGGGTGAACAAGTGGTTCGCCGTCGGCGACGTCGATCCGGACCGGGTCCGCGCCCTGCTGCGGGAGCGCGCCATCGGCAGCGGCGAGCTCCTGGGGCGCGTCGCCAAGCTGATCGACGCGGAGGCCACGGCGGCCGGGAAGACCACCGCCGGCCTGCCCCCCGGCTATGTGGTGCACAGCAGCCGCGAGAAGATCGCCGAGCTGGCCGGCGACCCGGTGCAGCACGCCGCCGGGCGGCTGTTCTGGTACTCGGGCTTCGCCGCCGCCGGGTTCGCCCTGCTGGCCGTGCTGCTGACGCTGCTGCGGGCCGCGCCGGACCGTACGGCGGTGCTCGCCCGGCTGCGCACCATGGGCCTGCGGCCCCGGCAGGGCCTGGTGCTGATCATCGCCGAGGCGCTGCCGCAGACCCTGGCGGCGGCCGTCGGCGGCGGGCTGGTCGCGCTGGCCGCGGTCGCCCTGCTCGGGGGCGCCTTCGACCTCTCGGCGCTGGTCGGTGCCACCGTCGGCGAGACCCTGGCCCCGGCGGTGCTGCCGGTGCTGCTGCCCACCGCCGGTCTGGCCCTGGTGGTCGGCCTCGGCGTGGTGCTGGAGACCCTGGTCGCCGGCCGGCGCCAGATCGCCACCGAACTGCGAGCGGGGGAACGGCAATGAGGCCGGCACGGATAGCGGCGGACCCGCCGGGAGCGGCGGGCGGGGGCGGTGCACGGGCCGTGACAGCGGCCCGGTCCGCCGGGACAGTGGAGAGCGGTGCGATGAAGCAGACAGTCGAGACAGGAGACCACCGGTGAAGAGCACTCCCCAGGAGCGGACGGTCACCGAGGCCCCCAGCCTCCAGGAGCTCCAGCAGCGGGCCCTCGCCGCCGCCTCGCCCAAGGCGTACGGCGAGGGAGCGGCCATCGTCTGCGACCGGCTGGTCCGGATCTTCAGCGCGGAGGGGGTCGAGGTCCAGGCGCTCCAGGGCCTGGAGCTGACCATCCGCCAGGGCGACCTGGTCGCCCTGGTCGGCGCCTCGGGCAGCGGCAAGTCCACGCTGCTCACCATCCTCGCCGGGCTGGACGTGCCGACCGCCGGCACCGCCACCGTGGCCGGCTGCGACCTGCTGGAGATGTCGGTCAAGGAGCGGCTGCGCTACCGGCGCGAGGTGGTCGGCTTCATCTGGCAGCAGACCGCCCGCAACCTGCTGCCCTTCCTCACCGCCGCCGAGAACATCGCCCTGCCGATGCAGCTGCGCGGCCGTCGTTCGGGCGCCGGCGGGGCCCGGCAGCAAGCGGCCCGGGTGGCGGAGCTGATGGAGGCGCTGGAGATCGGCGAGCTCGCCCACCGCAAGCCCAACGAGCTCTCCGGCGGCCAGCAGCAGCGGGTGGCGATCGCGGTGGCGATGGCCAACAACCCGCCGGTGCTGCTCGCCGACGAGCCCACCGGCGAGCTGGACTCGGAGACCGCCGGGATCATCTTCGAGTCCTTCCGCACCGTCAACCGCGAACTGGGCGCCACCGTCGTGATCGTCACCCACGACCCGATGGTCGCGGGCGAGGTCCGTCGCACGGTCGCGATCCGGGACGGGCGGACCGCCAGCGAGGTGCTGCGCCGCACCGTGACGGACGAGCACGGCGAGGAGTCGGTGAACGAGCGCGAGTACGTGATGCTGGACCGCAGCGGCCGGGTGCAGCTGCCGGTCAAGTTCCTGGAGTCGCTCGGCATGGAGCACCGGGTGGCGGTCGATCTCGCCGCCGACCACATCGAGGTCCGGCCGGACGACATCGCCGGGCACTGACCGGCGGTGGGCGGCGCGGCGTCAGCTGTCGCCGCCCATCCGCTGGAAGAGGCCGCTGCCCTCGGCGTCCGCCCGGAGGTCGGGCGGCGCCTCCTCCGCGGCGCGCTCGCCGTGCGAGGTGGCGGTGCAGAGGGCGAAGACGATCAGGGCACTGGCCGCCACGGCGAGGATGCCCAGTGCGGTCAGGACGCGTAGCCAGGTCAAGGGAGTGCCTCCTGGGGGGACGGTGCGGCCCACAGCGACGTGCACGGCGCTGCCGGGGATGTATCGGCAGGTCGGGCCGCACGATCGAGTGCCCACGGACGGTTCTTCCCGCCGGGTGGCGCACGAGAGGTCGCCCGCGTAGGCGCTCGATGCACTCGTCGGGCGCGTCACACCCCGTCGCGCGCCCCCGCGGTGGCGGCCGCCCGTCCGCTCCCGGCGTCCACCTGGGCCCGCAGGGCGGCGAGGTCCGGCTTCCCGAGGCCGTTCAGCGGGATCGCGGGCAGCAGCAGGAGCGAGTCAGGGGCGCACCGGCCGAGGCCGTGCGCCCGGGCCCAGCGGTGCAGCTGCCCGGCCGTCAGCCGCGAGCCGGGGACGAGGGCGACGGCGGCGTGCACCCGCTCCAGGCGGTCCGGGTCGGTGGTCGTGAACATCACCGCCTCGCGGACCTCCGGGTGGGTGCGCAGTGGCTCCTCGATCTCGCGGGGGAACACATTGTGCCCCTCGACGACCGCCATCGGGTCCCGCCGCCCGGCCACCGTCAGATAGCCGGCCGCGTCCAGGCTGCCCAGGTCGCCGGTGTGCAGCCAGCCGTCCCGGAGCACCTGCCCGGTCAGCTCCGGGTCGCGCCAGTAGCCGGCCATCGCGGTCGGCGTCCGGACGCAGATCTCCCCGGTCCGGTCCGGCGGCAGCTCGGCGCCGTCCTCGTCCAGGACGCGCAGCCCGGTGTCCGGGTACGGGCGGCCCGCAGTGGTCAGCAGCCGCAGTGCCAGGTGCTCGTCCGGGCCCAGCCGGGAGACCGGCCCGCACTCCGTCAGGCTGTAGGTCTGGTGCAGCACCCGGCCCAGCCGCCGGGTCGCCTCGGCGAGCCGCCGCGGCGAGGGCGCGCAGCCGGTGTACCCGACCCGGCGCAGGCTGCCGGTGTCGGTCGTCGGCAGCAGCGGGTGGTCCAGCAGCCGGTACAGCAGGTGCGGCGGCAGGTACATCCGGGACACCCGGTGCCGCTCGACCGCCGCCAGCACGGCCCCGGCGTCGAACCCGTCCTGCATCACCACCGTGCCCCCCGCCGCCAGCGCCAGGTCCGCCGTGGTGCCGCCGCCGTGGCAGAGCGGGGTGCACAGCAGGAAGACCGAGCCGGCCGGCAGCGGGGGGCGCGGCGGACGGGCGAAGCGGCGCAGCACGCCCTTCGGGCGCCCGGTCGTGCCGCCGGTGAACCGCACCGCCATCACGTCCTCGGGCCGGTAACGGGGTGCCATTGGGGCGGGGGAGCGGCCCGCGGCGAGGTCCAGCAGGTCCGTGCCGAGCCCGAGCGGCGACGGGCCCAGCGAGAGCAGGACGGCCGAGGGCACGGCCCGCGCGACCCCGTCGGCCGCCGCCGCGCACCGGACCGGGTCGAAGACCAGCGCGGACGTCCCGGCGAACTCCGCCAGCGCCACCTGCTCGGCGACCGGCCCGTCCGGGAACGGCATCGCCACCCGGCAGCCCAGCAGATTCGCGGCCAGCCGCACCAGCAGCGCCTCCGGCCGGTTCCCGGCCAGCACCGTCACCCCGTCCCCGCGCCCGAGCCCGGCCCGCTCCAGCGCGCGGGCGGCGCGGTGCACCAGGTCCAGGCAGCGCTGCCCGGTCCACTCCTCGTCCCCGTACCGGAGCGCCACCCGGGCGGGATCGCGGGCGAGCCCGTCCAGCACCAGCGCGGTGTACGTCGGAGCCGCCTCCGCCATGGCCCGTCCTCCTGTCTGACGGCTCGTCAGCCTAGTGGACGGCGGGCCCACGGGTGCACTGCGGTCGCCGGGGGCCCAGGGGCACCGACGGGTGCGGGTAGGCGCCGACGGACCGGTGCGGGCCTGCGGGGTCCCCTCGGCCCCCGGCCGGAGGGCGCCCCCGCTTCCTCTCCATGAGGCGCGTACGCCCGACGCCGAGGCCCGGTCCGGCCGGATCCGCCGAGCGGCCGGCCGGGCGTTGTTGTTAGGGTTCCCGGTCGGACGTGAACGGGGGCTCGGACTGGTGGGCGGCGGGGTGGATGCGGTCGTGGCGCCGCGCGGCGTGGTCGATCTGCGGGGCGAGGCCGGGGCGGGGTTCGTCACCGCCTACCCGGCCGACGCCGTCGTGGTGGTGTCCGGGCTGCCGGGGGCCGGGAAGAGCACGCTGCTGCGGCGCTGGTCCGGTGCGGCGGTCCGGGCCGTGGACCCGCGGACGGTGCACGAGGCCTGCGAGGCCGTGATGCCCGCCGCCCTGCCGTACGCGGTGTACCGGCCGTGGGCCCGGCTGGAGCACTTCCGGCTGCTGCGCTCCTCGGTGCGCGGTGGCGGCCCGCTGCTGGTGCACGACTGCGGCAGCCGCGCCTGGATGCGGCGCTGGCTCGCCCGGGAGGCGGCCCGCCGGGGCCGCGAACTGCACCTGGTGCTGCTGGATGTCGGCGCCGCCACCGCGCTGGACGGCCAGCGGGCCCGCGGCCGGCACGCCTCCAGCCGGGTCTTCGCCCGCCACCGCCGCGGCCTGGAGCGGCTGTTGGCCGCCTTCACCCGGCACGTGCGCGCCGGCGGCCCGATGCCGACCCCGGAGGCCTCGTCCGTCCTGCTGCTGGACGCGGCCTCCCGCTCCCGCGCCGAGACGGTCCGCTTCGGCGCGGCGGGCTGAGCCGGGCCGGCGGCCGCCGTCACCGACGGGCCCGGCGCTCGGCCTCGGCGTGCCACCAGCCGGGCGGGGAAGGTCCGTTGACGACCGCGGACGCCTGCTCGGGGTGCAGCCCGATCGTCCGCAGGGCGTCGGCGTGGACCCGGACCTCGAACCAGCCGTGCCAACGGCCGTCCGGGCCGACCCCGCAGAGCAGGTCACTGCGCACCGCTTCCGCGGCGATGGGCATCCAGTCGATGCCCCGGTCGCGCAGTCAAGCGCGGAGGGCGGCCGGCGGGGCACCGGCGAGAACCGGCCTGCCGGAGGGTCATGATCGTCACTTCGCGCCCGCGGCGGGGCCCGGCACTGCCAGACTGGGGCCTGCAGAGTCCGTCACGGAGAGAGGTCGCACCCCGCATGTCCAGCAGCGCCGTCGTCGAGAATCCGTGGTTCCGCAGATTCAACCCGTCCGACTCCGCGCCCGCCCGGATCGTGATCTTCCCGCACGCCGGCGGCTCGGCCAGCTACTACCTGGAGTACGCCAACGCGCTGGCGCCGCACGCCGATGTGCTCGCCGTCCAGTACCCGGGCCGGCAGAACCGCATCGGCGAGCCGACGATCGGCTCGGTGACCGGCCTCGCCGAGCAGCTCGCCCGGGAGCTGCGGGAGTGGGCGGACCGGCCGCTCACCTTCTTCGGGCACAGCATGGGCGCGGCCGTCGCCTTCGAGACGGTCCGCTGCTTCGAGCGCGACGGCGTACGGGGACCGGACCGGCTGGTCGTCTCGGCCGGCCGCGCGCCCTCGCTGCCCCGGACGACCAGGGTCCACCAGCTGCCGGACGACGAACTGCTCGCCGAGATCTCCGCGCTCGGCGGCACGGACGACCGGATCTTCGCCGTGCCCGGCCTGCGCGAGCTGGTCCTGCCGAGCCTGCGGGCCGACTACATGGCCGTCGAGACCTACTGCAGCACCCCGGACGCGACCGTGTCGCTGCCGATCACCGCCCTGGCGGGGGAGTCCGACGCGCACGCCACCGTCGACCAGGTCGGCCAGTGGGAGCGGCACACCACCGGCCCCTTCGACCTGCGGGTCTTCCAGGGCGGGCACTTCTACCTGGCCGACCGGACCCACGACGTGGTGGAGGTGCTCACCGCGCACCTGCGCGGCTGAGCCGGCCCGGGGCACCCCGGGCGACCGGGGCGGCGGCGCGGTCCGCACGCCGCCGCCTCCTTCGAACGGATGCGCCCGCCACCGGTGACCGGAGCGCGCCCGCTCGACTACTGTGCCTGCTTGACGGACCGTCAACAGACCACCAGGAGGCAGCGTGCGCCGGATCGCCGTCGTCGGAGCGGGCCAGGCCGGCCTCCAACTCGCGCTCGGGCTGGTGGCGGACGGGTATCGGGTGACGCTGGTCGCCGAGCGCACCCCGGAGCAGCTGCGCGGCGGCCGGGTGCTGTCCACCCAGGCGATGTTCGGCCCCGCCCTGCGGATCGAGGCGGCGGCCGGGCTGGACCTCTGGGCGGAGCGGGCACCGGCCGTCTCCTCGGTGGAGGCGGTGCTGGCGGCGCCCCCCGGCGTGCGGGCGCTGGAGTACACCATGACGCTGGACGAGCCCGCCCAGTCGGTGGACCAGCGGCTCAAGCTGGCCGGCTGGCTGGAACTGCTGGCCGAGCGCGGCGGCGTGGTCGAGTACCGCACGCTGGACCGCGGCGGGCTGCACGAGCTGGCCCGTCGGCACGAGCTGACCGTGGTCGCGGCCGGCCGCGGCGCCCTGTCCGGGATCTTCGAACGCGACGCCGTCCGCTCGCCGTTCGACGGGCCGCAGCGGGCCCTGTCCTGCCTGTACGCGCACGGCGTCGGCTCGCCGGACCCGGCCGGCGGGCCGAGGGCCCGGATGAACGCCCTGCCCGGCCTCGGCGAGCTGTACCTGCAGCCGGCGCTCACCCTCTCCGGCCCCTGCGACATCCTGCTCTGGGAGGCGCTGCCCGGCGGACCGCTGGACGCGTTCGGCGATGCCCCGCCGCCGGACGTCCAACTGGCCCGGATCCGCGAGCTGTTGGCCGAGTACCTGCCCTGGGAGGCGGAGCTCTGGACGGAGGCCGAGCCGACCGACGCCGGGGCCGGGCTGTTCGGCGCGGTCACCCCGGTGGTCCGGCGCGCGGTGGCGGAGCTCGGCTCGGGCGTGGACGCCGTCCACGTGCTGGGCCTCGGCGACGCGGTGGTGGTGACCGACCCGATCGCCGGACAGGGCGCCAACAACGCCGCCCGGGCGGCCGAGGCCTACCGCCGGGCCGTCGTGGAGCACGGCGACGCCCCGTACACGGCCGACTGGATGTGCCGCACCGCCGAGCGGTTCTGGCAGCAACAGGCTCGCCACAGCGTCGAGTTCACCGCCGCGATGCTGACCGTGCCGGACCACCTCCAGGGGGTGTTCGCGGCCGCCGCCGAACACCCGGAGGTCGGCCGCAGGCTCGCCAACACCTACGCCGAAGCGCGCGACTACGCCGCCTGGCTGGCCACCCCCGAGCTGACCGCCGCCTACCTGGCCTCGGTGGGCAACTCCTCAGCGGGGAGCCAGGTTCGGCTCGGCGACGAGGACGGGTCCGGCGGCTCCTGTCGGCAGGAACCGCCGGACCCGGGGGCCTAACGACAGCACGACCGGACACCGGCCTTCCGGGCCCGAGGCGGTCGGGCGCGGGTGCGGCCGGCTCAGCGCGGCCCGGTGCCCGTGGCGCGCAGTCTGTCGAGGGTGTGGTCCAGGTTGGCCTGGGTCGCCGCGACGGCGGCGTCCGGGTCGCCCGCGGCGATCGCCTCGACCAGGGTGCGGTGTGCGTGGGTGATGCCCTCCGCTTCGACGCCGTCGTGGAGCCGGTTGTCGGCCACCACGTGGCCGGCCGCTTCGCGCAGCGCGTCGACGAAGGAGTCGAAGAGGCGGATGAGCACCGGGTTGTGCGCCGCCCGGACGACCTGGCGGTGCAGTTCCAGGTCGGTCTCGACGAGCTCGGCCGGGTCGGCGGCCGCGTCGCGGGCGGCCAGCGCCGCCCGGAGCGCGGCGACGTCCGCCTCGGTGCGCCGCTGCGCGGCCAGCCGGCCCGCCTCCACCTCCAGCGCCGCCCGGACCTCGTACACGTCGAAGACCTCCGAGCGCCGCAGCTCCCGGTCGAACTCCGAGACCGGGGCGGCGGCGGCCACGTACGTGCCCGAGCCCTGACGGGCGCGCAGCTGGCCGTCGGCGATCAGCACCCGGACGGCCTCGCGGGAGGTGGTCCGGCCGACTCCGAGGAGTCGGCTCAGCTCCACCTCACCGGGCAGTTTGCTGCCGACCGGCCACTCGCCCGTGCCGATCAGTCGGCGCAGCTCGGCCGTGGCTTCCTCCACCAGTGAGCGATGGCGTACCGGGCGAACAGTCATGAGGACGACCCTATCGTCCTCCGGGTGCCGCACCCGTGGCGGCCTGCTCGTTCACCCGTTCCGGGGCCGGTTCCGGCCCCTGCTCCGGCCCCGCCTCCGGCAGTACGCGGTCGCGCAGCCGCAGCGCGGAGCCGAGCCCGAGCGCCAGCACGCCGAGGACCAGGGCGAGGACGGTCCGCAGGCCGTGGGCGTCGGCCAGGCCGCCGAGCGCCGGTGCGGCGAGGCCGCCCACGGACATGGCGAGTCCGAGGGTCAGCCCGCTGGCGGTGCCGGGCCGGGTGGGCAGGTAGTCCTGGGCGAGTGTCACCTGCGGGGCGAAGGGCAGGAACATGGCCAGCCCGAACGCCACCGCGCCGGCCATGGCGACCGCGACGGAGGGTGCGAAGGCCACGGCGGCCAGGGCGGGGACGGCCAGCAGGTAGCCGGTGCGGATCGGGGTCATCCGTCCGTGCCGGTCGCCGAGCCAGCCGCCGAGCAGGGTGCCGGCCGCCCCGGCCAGGGTGAGCAGGGTCAGCGCCGCGGCGCCGGTTCCCGTCGAGCCGTGGAGGTCGCGCTGGATGTGGAGGGCGAGCATCGAGGTGACGGTCACGTAGGGGATCGACCAGGCGACGGTGGTCGCGGCGAGGCGTCCGAACGCCCGCCAGTCGTCGCGGTGGGCGCTCGTCGCCGCACCCCGGGCGGCGGCCGGGGTCGCCGGGGTGTGGCCGCGGTACCGCAGCCAGCGGCCCTGCGCGGCCCACAGCAGGGCCGTCACCAGCGCCGGGACGGCCAGCAGCCAGCTGCCGCCCAGGCCGTACGCGCCGACCACGAGGGTGACCAGGGCCGGTGCCAGCGAGGCGCCGAGGGTGCCCCCGACGGAGAACAGGCTCATCGCCCGCTGGGACTGTCCGCCGGCGACCCGGGCCTGGTTGGTGGCGGCCGGGTGGTAGGCGGCGATGCCGATGCCGGCCAGCGCGGCGAAGAGCCAGGTCAGCGGGTAGCTGTCGGCGAGGGCGGCGCCGGTGATCCCGGCCGCGGCGGTGAGGAAGCCGGCCGGGATGAGCCAGCCGCGGGGGCGGCGGTCGACCAGCAGGCCGAACAGCGGCTGGACCACGCTCGACAGGCCGCTCGCGGCCAGGGCGATGCCGGAGACGGCGGTGTAGCTGTAGTGCCGCTGGGACATCAGGAAGGGCAGCAGGGCCGGGACAGCGCCCTGGTAGAGGTCGTTGACGATGTGGGTGCCGGTCAGGAAGGCCAGCTGTCCGCGCTTCACCGCGTCCCCCGCTCGGGCCGCGCCGTGTTCTGCCCGGTCGCCCGCTCCAGGACGGCCGCCTGCCGGGCGGCGTGGTGGTGCCAGGGCCGGGCCCGTTCCAGCTGGGCGCCGAGGGAGAGCAGGAGGCCCTCCTGGTGGAGCCGGGCGGTCAGCATCACGCCGATCGGCAGTCCGTCCGGGGTCCAGTGCAGCGGCAGGCTGATCGACGGCCGGCCGGTGAGGTTCGCCACCGGCGTGCGCGGGGTGACGGCGAGCATCCGGGCGTAGGTCCGCTCCGGGGCGTCCGGGTCGGCCAACGACCCGACCGGCAGCGGCGGTTGGTCCGTCGTGGGGCTCAGCACCGCGTCGAAGCGGTCGTACCGGTGGCAGATCGTCCGGGCGGTGGCGGTCAGCGAGGCCATCGCCGAGGCCAGCCGGACCGCGCTGTGCTCGTTGCCCCGGGCGCGCAGCCAGCGGGTCAGCGGCAGCAGCCGGTCCTCCCGCTCCGGCGGGACGGGCACGGCGGCGGCCAGCACGCTCCACAGCACGGTGAAGTCCGGCACGTACTCGGCGGGGTCGAACGGCGGGGCCTCCTCCACCCGGTGGCCGAGGTCGGCGAGCAGGTCGGCGGTGCGGCGGGAGGCCAGCGCGGCCTCCGGGTGCCACCCGTCCGTCCGGGGCAGGACGCCGATCCGCAGCGGGCCGGGCTCGCGTTCGACGCAGGCCCTGAAGTGGCCGGCGGGGGAGGCGGGCAAGGTGCTGCCGTCGCCCGGGACGCTGCCGGCCATGACGTCCAGCAGGAGAGCCGCGTCCAGTACCGTCCGGGCCAGCGGGCCGGCGGTGGCCAGCCCGAAGGCGTCCGTGCCGGGGGCGGTCGTCACCCGGCCCCGGCTGGGCTTGAGGCCGACCACGCCGCAGGCGGCGGCCGGGATCCGGACCGAGCCGCCGCCGTCGCTGCCCAGAGCCCCGGCGGCCAGGCCGGCGGAGACCGAGGCGGCCGCCCCGCCGCTGGAACCCCCGGCGCCGCGGCCGGGGTCGTACGGGCTGCGCGCGGTGGCGTGGACCGTCTCCGTGTAGGCGGAGCAGCCGAACTCGGCGGCCGTGGTGGTGCCCAGCAGCACGCCGCCCGCGGCCCGGAGGGCGCCGACCACGGCGGCGTCCTGCGGAGCGGTGCGGTCGTCGAAGGCGGCGGAGCCCGCGGTGAACGGGAGCCCGCCGACCGGCCAGGTGTCCTTCACCGACAGCGGCACGCCGAGCAGCGGCGGCAGCCCGGCGCCGTTCCCGGTCCCGGCGCCGTCCCCGGCGGCGGCCAGCCGGGCCTCGGCCGCACGGGCGGCCCGGCGGGCGCCGGGCGCGTCGACCGTGCGGTAGGCGCCGAGCACGCCGTCGAGTTCCTCGATCCGGCGCAGGTGGTGGTCGACCAGTTCGGTCGGCGAGACGGTGCGCCCGCGGATCGCCGCCGCCTGTTCGGCCAGCGTCAGGGCATGGAGGTCTGACATGATCACTCTCCCCAAGTAGTCCTCAGGTCCCCAGGTCTTCAGGTCCTCTGAGGACTTCACCATAGAGGCGGGCCCGACTCGATGGCAAGGCAAGCCTTACCGGCTGCCCGGGTGCGCGTTGGTCCTGCACCGGAGGGTCCGGGGAGGGGGGATGGGTGGTGTGTCGCCCCTTCATCTCCCTTGATGGCACCCGCCCTTCCGGACACTACGGTGACCGTACTATGGTGATCGGCGTGACGAAGAAACGCTCCATGCAGGAGCCCACCTTCCTGCTGCTCACCGCCCTCGCCGACCAGCCCCGGCACGGCTACGCGCTCGGCGACGAGGTCGCCACGATCTCCGACGGCCGGGTCCGGCTCGGCGCCGGAAGCCTGTACGGCACGCTCGACCGACTGCTCGCCGAAGGCCTCATCCGGGTCGAACGGGAGGAGACGGTCGACGGGCGACCCCGCCGCGTCTTCGCCCTCACCCCGACCGGCACTCAGGCCCTCACCGACGAGAGCCGGCGGCTGCGGGCCGCCCTCCGCGAGGCCGACCGCCGCCTCGCCATCACCCGGAACAGGCTCGCGGGAGGCCCGGCATGACCGTGCACCAGGACCACCAGAATCACCAGGACCACCAGGATCAGAGCAGGGAGGGCCGCCTGGCGACCCACCTGCTGCGCCGCGCCCTCGCCCTCTACCCGGCCTCCTACGGCACCCACGCGCTGGCGGAGGTCGCCGATCACGCCGAGCGCCGCGTCCGAACCGCGAGTCCGCTCGCCGCTCTGCGTGAGGTGGCCGATGTGGCGGGGCACGGGGTCCGGGTCCGGCTCGGCCTGGTCTCCCACCGGCCGGCGGGCCGGGCCCTGGCCACCGCGGCCCCGCTCGCCGCCGCACTGGCCGGCGGCTACGCGGCCGTGCACCTCTATTGGGCGGTCCGGGCCGCCACCGACCCGGACGGCGGGATGCGCGTCGGGTCGCTCGGCGCCACGATGGCGCTGCTCGTCCCGGCGGTGCTGATGGCCGTCGCGGCGCTGACCGGCCGTTGGACGGCGGCCCGCGCCCTGGCGGCGGCCACCGTCGTGGCCCCGCTGCTCGTCCTGCTCGCCGGCCCCGAACTGCCCGGTGCGCACGCGCGGGGCCCGCTGACCTACGGTCTGGTCGGCCCGGACACGGTGCTGTTCGCCCTCAACGCCCTGGTGCTGCTGGCCGCCCCGCCGGACCGCACCACGCGACCGCGCTCCGCCGTACCGTGGGCGGTCGTGCTCGCCACCACGGCCTCGGACGTCGCCCTCGTCCTGGTCTCCGGCCCGGGGGAGGGAGTGTTCTTCCGGACCGGATTCCCCCTCGTCGCCCCGGTGGTCGTCGGCGCGGCCGTCGCCTGCACCACCCGTACGGTCCGCTCGGCGGCCCTGACGGCCGTCGTCCTGGGGGTGCCGCCCGTGGTCGCCCCCACGCTGACGGGCTACTACGTCATGAACGCGACCGCTGTCCTGTTCCTGGTGGTGCTGTTCACCGTCGGGTACGCGGTCGCCCTCGCGGCGGTCCGGCTGACGGGCCGGTTCGGCCCGCGGACCGACCCGCGGACCGACCCGCAGCAGCCCTGACCCCCGGGCACGGCCCCGGCCCCGCGTCGTGAACCCGCGCGTACGCCCGCGGGTCCGCGCGGCGTCGGACGAATGGTGGCATCCGGCCTGGTCGGGTCGGATGCCATCATGGCCGGCCACCCACGCGGGTGGCAGCCGGGGCCGGTGGGTCAGGGCGTCCTACGCCCCGGCGAGGAGCATCCCGCCCATCGCCAGCATGGTCGCCGCGACCAGTCCGTCCAGCACCCGCCAGGCCCTCGGCCGGGACAGGACGCCGCTCAGCAGCCGGGCGCCGAAGCCCAGGGCGGCGAACCAGCACAGGCTGGCCAGCGCCGCGCCCGCGCCGAAGGCCCAGCGCAGGTCGCCGCGGTCGGAGGCCAGCGAGCCCAGCAGGAGCACGGTGTCGAGGTACACGTGCGGGTTCAGCCAGGTCATCGCCAGGCAGGTGAGGACCGCTCGCCGGACGGAGCCGGTCTCCGGTCCGCCGCCGGTGAGCGCGGCCGCCGGATCAGGGCGCAGCACCCGTCGGGCCGCCAGGAAGCCGTAGCAGAGCAGGAACGCCCCGCCGACCAGGCCCACCGCGGTCAGCGCCGCCGGCCAGGCCGTGACCACCGTGCCCACCCCCGTCACGCCGAGCGCGATCAGCGCCGCGTCCGAGACGGCGCAGATGGCGACGACCGCGAGGACGGCGTGCCGGCGGGCGCCCTGGCGCAGGACGAACGCGTTCTGGGCCCCGATGGCCACGATGAGGGAGAGTCCGGTACCGAATCCGGCGAGGGCGGCGGCGATGGTGCTGCTGGTCATGGGTCCGACCGTATGGACCGCGTATAGATGAGTACAGCTAAAGATTCTAAAGTAACCTTAGCCGTACTTATGGACGAGCTTCCCCTGGACCAGGTCCGGACCCTGCTCGCGGTGGTCGACGAGGGCACCTTCGACGCCGCGGCCGCCGCCCTGCACGTGACCCCCTCCGCCGTCAGCCAGCGCGTCAAGGCCCTGGAACAGCGCACCGGTCGGGTCCTGCTGATGCGCACCAAGCCGGTGCGGCCCACCGAGTCCGGCGAGGTGGTGGTCCGGTTCGCCCGCCAGCTCGCCCGGCTGGAACGCGACGCCCGCGCCGAACTGGGCCTGGCGGCCGAGCAGGGCCCGGCCCGGGTCCCGATCGCGGTCAACGCCGACTCCCTCGCGACCTGGTTCCTGCCCGCGCTCACCCGGGTGCCGCAGGACCCGCCGATCTGCTTCGAGCTCCACCGGGAGGACGAGGCCCACACCACCGCCCTGCTGCGCGAGGGCCAGGTGATGGCCGCCGTCACCTCCTCGCCCGACCCGGTGGCCGGCTGCACCGTGCGGCGGCTCGGGCTGGCCCGCTACCTGGCCGTGGCCACACCGGAGTTCGCGGCCCGTCATCTCACCGGGGACCTGGCTGAGGATCTGGGCCGGGCCCCCACCGTGGCCTTCGACCGGCGCGACGAGCTCCAGGACGAGTTCGTCCGGTCCCTCACCCGGGGGCGGTCGGGCGCCGGGCGGATCCGCCACCTGGTGCCCGCCTCGGACGGGTTCCGGGACGCGGTGGCCGCCGGTCTCGGCTGGGGCCTCGTGCCCGAACCCCAGGCCGAGCCGCTGCTGCGGTCCGGGCGGCTGGTGGAGCTGGCACCCGCCCGGCCGATGGACGTTCCCCTGTACTGGCAGCAGTGGAAGCTGGACTCGCCCGCCCTGTCCACGGTCGCCGAGGCCGTCGCGGCGGCCGCCGCCGAAGCCCTGCCGGCCGGGCCCACCCGCCGCCGGCCGTAGACCGGCCGGGGCCCGGCCCGCCTTCGCTATCCCTCGTGTCCCTGGTCCTGCCCGCTCCGCAGGGCGGCGCCGTGGGCGAGCAGGACGCTCAGCGCCACGTAGTCCGATCCGGGGCGGCGGACGGGCACGAACACCTCCAGCCGGTCCCCTTCGGTGCGGTAGCCCGCCTTCGCCGCGCGCCCCGACAGGGCCCGGCTGCCGACGTGCGAGGCCAGTCCCCGGACGTCGAGCCGGACACCGTCCGCCGGGCGCGCGGAGACGAGTGTGATCCGGGACCAGGCGATCGGCGCGGGGAACGGGGAGAGGGTCATCCCCTCGGCGGTGAAGGTCAGGGCGCCCCAGCGGAACGACCCGCCCGCGCCGAGCTCGTCCAGGAGGCGTTGCGCACGGGCCACGGCGACGGACTGCGTAGCGTCCGAGACGAAGCGCGCGCCGGTGGTGGGGTGCGCCTTCGTGATCATCCGCCAGAAGCCGCACTCCTCCTGGACCCTGATGTAGTCCAGGCCCCGGAGGCGGATCCGGCCGCCCGAGTGGGGGCGGATCACGGTCTTGAGCACGTCGTGCGAGTGCGCCGAGTTGAAGTGGACGGACACCCGGGTCGACTCGACGGAGGCGATCTCCTGCCACGCGTACCGCAGCGTGCGGCGCCCCGGCCGGCGCAGCTCGAAGCCGTGCTCGTACTCCCGGATCCGGATCCGGGCGTGCCGCACGCACAGGGCGAGGCACCCCAGGGCCGCCACGGGCAGGGCCCAGAACGCGAGGCGGAACGAGGAGTCCTCGTCGTAGTACTTGCCGACGAGCGAGCACAGCACGCCGAACAGGATAAGGAGCACGACCAGCGCGGTCGTCGGCCTGCGTACGTAGGCCCCCTGGTAGGTCCACACCCGCTGCCCCAGCAGCCGCCCGCTCCGCTCCGACCCCGCCGCCGTGCCTGCCGTCACCACACACCTCGCATAGCCGTCCGATACCGCGTCGTCGAGTCTCGGGCGGGTGCGTGCGGGGGACAACGGGAGAACTACTCAATTCCCGCACGCTTTCCGTGCCGGTACCGTCAGCGCGCGTCCGTAGGATGACCACCCATGGGAACGGGGGCAGCCGCGGGGACGTTCGCCGGCCTCGGCGGCTTCGACGCCGAACTGACGCCGCTGATCGGGCGGCGGGCGGACACGGCCCGGATCGCCCGGCTGCTGTCCGGCGCGCGTCTGGTGACGCTCAGCGGCACCGGAGGTGTGGGCAAGACCCGGCTGGCGCTGCGCGTGGCGGCGGACGCGGCGCGCTCCGCCTTCCCCGACGGCGTGTACGTCGCCGAACTCGCCGACCTCCGGGACCCGGAGCTGCTCGCGTCGAGCGTCCTCGGCACCCTCGACGTGGCGAATCCGGGGCACCCCGGCGCCGACGCGGCGGCCGTCCTCGCCGCCCGGCTGCGCGAGCGGCGCGCCCTGCTGGTCCTGGACAACTGCGAGCACCTGGTCGACGCGTGCGCCCGCCTCACCGACGCGCTGCTGCGGGCCGCGCCCGGACTGCGCGTCCTGGCGACGAGCCGGCAGCCGCTCGGCATCGCGGGCGAACAGGTCTTCCCCGTGGAGCCGTTGCCGGTGCCGGACGCGCGGGCGGGTCACGGCCTGCGCGACCTGAACGGCAATCCGGCCGTCGCGCTGTTCGTCGACCGGGCCGCCGCCGTGCTGCCCGGCTTCACCCTGACCAGGCCGGACGCCGCAGCCGTCGCCGAGCTCGTCCGCCGCCTGGACGGGCTGCCCTTCGCGATCGAACTGGCCGCCGCCCGCATCCGGAGCCTGACGCCGCAGGAGATCCTGGAGCGGCTCACGGACCGGTTCGCGCTGCTCACCGGCGGGAGCAGCGTCGCCGCCGACCGGCAGCGCACCCTGCGCGCGTTGATCGACTGGAGCCACGAACTGTGCACGGGGCGCGAGCGGTTGCTCTGGGCGCGGGCCTCGGTGTTCCGCGGCGGCTTCGACCTGGAGAGCCTCGAACGGGTCTGCGCGGACGCCGAACTGCCGCCCGCCGCCCTGCTCGACGCCCTCGACGGCCTGGTGGCCCGGTCGATCGTCAACTGCCGCCACGTGCAGGGACGTTCGCGCTACCACATGCTGGAGACGGTACGGGAGTACGGGCACCAGCGGCTGGCCGCGTCCGGCTCGCTCGACGCCCTGCGCGGCCGTCACCGGGACCGGTACGCCGAACTGACCGCACGAGCAGGGCGGGAGTGGTTCGGGCCCCGGCAGGTCGACTGGTTCACGCGCCTTCGCCTGGACCACCCGAACCTGCGCGCCGCCCTGGGGTTCTGCCTGGAGCGGCCCGGGCAGGCGCGGGCCGGTCTGGCCCTGGCCGTGTCGCCCCGGCACTACTGGATGACCGCGGGCCTGCTCTCCGAGGGGCGCCACTGGCTGTCGCAGCTGCTCGCCGCCGACCACGCGCAGGACGGCGGTGACGCCGACGGTGACGGCACAGCGGGCCCGGATGCCGCCGTCCGTGTCCACGCCCGGGTCACCGACACGTACCTGCGCATCCTGCAGGGCGACCCGGACGCCGACGTACGGCAGGCGCTCGCCGCGTGCGAGGCGGCGGCCGAACAGGGCGGCCACCGGCAGGAGTCGGCGTGGGTGTGGCACCACCACGGGATCCTCGCCGTCTGGCGCGAGGACTACGCGAGCGCCGCCGAACTGTTCGCGCGGGCGCGCACCGAGTTCCGCGCGCTGGGCTGCCTCGACGCGGCCCTCGAGTGCCGGGTCAAGTTCGCCATCGCGCACGCCTGCGGGGGCGAGGCCGCCGTGGCCGAGGAGGCGTGCGGCGAGGTCGAGGCGGCCGCCCGCACGCACGGCGAGTCATGGCTGCACGGCATGGCCCTGCTCGCCCGCGCCCTGCTGGCCCTGCGCGCGGACGCGCCCGCCGACGCGACCACGCACGCCAGGGCGGCCATCGCCCGGCTGCGCCCGTTCCAGGACTGGTGGGACGTGGCCATGTGCGTGGAGGTCATCGCCTGGAGCACCCGGAACGACCCGCGGCGCACTGCCCGGCTCCTGGGCGTGCTGCACCTGTTGTGGGAGTCACTGGGCGGGCGGCTCGGCGCGGCGCCGTTCATGCGCACCCAGCACCTGCGCCTGGACGCCGCGGTACGGGAGGCGTTGGGCGCGGCCGCCTTCGACCGGGAGTTCCGCCGCGGAGCTCGCGCCACCGTGGACGAGGCGATGGCCCACGTCCTCGACGACCCGGCCGGGGTCCCGGGACTGACGAAGCGCGAGAGCCAGGTCGCGGAACTGGTCGCCGAGGGCCTCACCAACAAGGACATCGCGGCGCGCCTCACGATCGCGCAGCGGACCGCGGAGAACCACGTCGAACGCATCCTGGGCAAGCTGGGGCTCGCCTCGCGCACGCAGCTGGCGGTGTGGACGTACGAGCAGCGGGGCGGTCCCGCCCGGGGCCCGCGGCGCCGGGGGCCCACGGAGCGGTCGCCGGCGGACTGAGTCGGAGAACTGGGTTGTTCAACCCAGCCGATGGACTTTGTCGTTCGACCCAGCCGATGGACTGGGTTGCTCGACCCAGCCGCCGGACTGGGTTGTCCGACCCAGCCGGCGGACTGAAGTAGCAGACCGAGCCGACCGTCCGAGTCGGTGGACCGAGCCGACAGGCAGAGTTGATGGACCGAGCCGACAGACCGAGTCGGTGGACCGAGTCGACCGCCCTCAGCCGCGCACGTGCAGCCCGAACCCCGTGCGGCCCGCGGGCTCCAGCCCCTCCTTCAGGTGCAGCGAGGGGATCTCGTAGTCGCCGAAGTTCTGCCGCCGGAACGCGATCGGCTCGGTCGACTCCAGGGTGAGCAGGCGCTGCTCCCAGGCCCGGGCGACGGCCGGGTAGTCCTCGTCGGTCATCCGGTCGCTGCCGTACAGCACGAACGGCGGCAGCACCTCGATGCCCGGGTAGTAGAGGACGCCGTGCTGGAACGGGAACAGCAGATCGTCGATGGGGCCGCTGATCCCGCGAGCGGCGTAGTGCGACTCCGGGCCGCCGACGGTCACCGACAGCAGCGCCCGCCGGCCCGCGAGGGTGCCCTCGCCGAAGCGGTCGCCGTACCTGGTGGCGCTGTGCTCGCCGACGCCGTACGCGAAGCGGTAGGTGAACACCCGGTCCACCCACCCCTTGAGGATCGCGGGCATCGTGTACCACCACAGCGGGAACTGGAAGACGATCGTGTCGGCCCACAGCAGCTTCTCCTGCTCGGCGCGGACGTCCGGGGAGAGCGTGCCGGCCTCGAAGGCCCGGCCCGAGTCCAGGGCGACCTTCAGCGGACTCGAGGCCTCGGGGCCGTAGTCCGCGGCGTCCACGACCGCCTTCCAGTTCATCGCGTACAGGTCGCTCACCCGTACCTCGTGCCCGGCGGTCTCCAGGGTGGACACCGCGAGGTCCTTCAGCGAGCTGTTGAGCGACTTCGGCTCCGGGTGGGCGTGGACGATCAGCGTCTTCACGGGGGACTCCTTCGGATCGGATGCCTCTGATCCTGGACGCCGCGGCGCCCGGCGTTCAGGGGCGCCGCTTCCGTCGGACCGGACTTCCTGGTACCGGCAGGGCCACCCTCACGGGCACCCGAGCCGGCCGTACGGGCGCCCGCCGCGGCCATACTGAGGGGCATGGACGATCTCGCGGGCTTCCTAGGGACCAGGCGTTCCCGGGTCGATCCGGCCACCGTCGGCATCCCCACCGACAGCCGCCGCCGGGTCGCGGGGCTGCGCCGCGAGGAGGTCGCGCACCTGTCCGGCGTCAGCGTCGACTACTACGTACGCCTGGAGCAGGGCCGCGCGACCCAGCCCTCCGAGCAGGTCCTCGACGCGCTCGCCCGCGTCCTCGACCTCGACGAGACCGAACGCGGGCACCTCTACCGCCTCGCACGGCAGCGCCGCCGCCGCGCGACGGCGCCGGGCAGCCGGGTCCGGCCGGAACTGCTGCGCGTCCTCGACCTGGTGGCCGGCGCACCCGCGCTGATCATGAACCACCGCCTGGACGTCCTCGCCGGGAACCGCCTCGCCGGACTCCTCCTCGGCCGCCCGATGCCGGGCCTGAACACCGCCCGGCACATCTTCCTGGAGGAGGCCGACCGCGGCCTCTACGCCGACTGGGAGAACTGCACCCTCGACGTGGTCGGGCACCTGCGGCTGGCCGCCGGCCAGTACCCCGACGACCCCCGACTGGCCTCGCTCATCGGCGAGTTGGCGATGGGCAGCGAGCGCTTCCGCCGCCTCTGGGCCCGCGCGGACGTCCGCGCCCGCACCCACGGGCGCAAGGCGTACCGGCACCCCCTGGTCGGACCGCTGGAACTGCACCAGGAGAACTTCGCGCTGCCGGACGAGCCGGGCATCGAGCTGCTGGTGCTGTCCGCGGCCCCCGGCAGCCCCGCCGAGGACGGACTGCGCCTGCTCGCGGGGCTGGGCACGGACACCGGCGAGCCCCGCGGCGCGGCGGCCGTCGGTGCTGCGGGCGCCGCGGGTGACGAAGACCTGCTTCGGCGGGCGGGGAAGGCGTAGCGGCGGGGTGCCCCGTCAGCGGGTGAACTTCGCGATGGCCGCCGGGGTGACGGGCGTGAAGAAGTTGACGAGGTTGCCGTCGGGGTCGCGGAGCAGCAGGGAGCGGTTGCCCCAGGGCATCGTGGTGGGCTCGGTGACGAAGTCCGTGACGAATCCGGTCAGGTCGCGGTGGACGCGGTCCACGTCGTCGACGAGGAACTCGGTGATGACGCTCTGGTTGGCGGCCGGGCGGGCGGAGCCCGGGGCGAACAGCGGGACGGTGCGGGTGCCCGCGATCGCGAGGGTGGCGCCCGCGGTCCGGAGCTCGGCGAAGTCCTCGGTGGCCCACTCCGCCCGTACCTGCGTGGCGCGTTCGTAGAACTCGACCAGGCGTGCGACGTCGCCGGTGATGATGCGGATCGAAACGAAGTCCATGGTGTCCTCCTGGGACGGGGTCGGAGCCGCCCGCGGTCGCGCGGTTGAGTGCTGGTGCCGCTGAGCGGCCGTGCGCTCCGCAGACTAGGAGGGATAGTGGACAGAACCTGTCCACTATCCGCCTAGGCTGTGGACATGTCCCGACCCACCGGCCGTGTGCTGACCCTCCTGGAACTGCTGCAGTCGGGCGGTACCCGGACGCTGGCCGAACTGGCCGACCGCCTCGGCGTCGACGGGCGCACCGTGCGGCGCTACGTGGACCACCTGATCGACCTCGACGTGCCCGTGGAGTCGGTGCGCGGCCGGTACGGCGGCTACCGGATCTCCCCGGGCTACCGCCTTCCCCCGCTCATGCTCGGCGAGGACGAGGCGCTCGCCGTGCTGCTCGGACTGCTCGCCGGACGCCGGACGGGACTGGCGACGGCCGAGCGCACGGCGGGCGAGACCGCGGCCGCCAAGATCCGCCGGGTGCTGCCCCGGCACGTGGCGGCCCGGCTCGACACGCTCCTGGACGCCCTCTCCTTCACGGACGGCTCCGACGGGGACGCCGCCCCGGACGCCGGGGTCCTGCTCACCCTCGCCGACGCGGTGCGCCACCGCCGGCCGGTCTCCCTCAGGTACACCGACCGCGACGGCCGGCCCAGTGAGCGCACGCTGCACCCGTACGGGATCGTCGCCCACGCGAACCGCTGGTACGTCACGGGCGCGGACCCCGGGATCGGCGAGGACCGGACCTTCCGGCTCGACCGCGTCGCGGACGCGAGGGCCCTGCCCGGCACGTTCGAGGCGCCCGCCGGCCCCGACCCGGCCGACCGCCTGCTGTCGGGCTTCGCCACGGCCGACTACCGGCACGAGGTGACGCTGCGCATCCACGGCACGGCCGAGCAGATCCGCGCCCACCTGCCCGCCGGCGTCGCGACACTGGAGGACCACGACCCGGCACCGGCACCGGACGGGGACCCGACCGCCGAGCGCTGGCTGCGCGTCGAGCTACGGGCGGAGCGCCTCGACTGGCTGCCGCCGCTCCTCGCCGCGATCGACCGGCCGTTCGTCATCGAGCGCCCGGAGGAACTGCGCACCCTCGTCACCGCCCTCGCCGACCGCCTGGCCTCCCACGCCCGCCGGACCTGACGGCACCCGCCCAGCTCCCCGCGGGCCGGCCGTCGTGCCCGGGGACCGGAGCGCTCGGCCGACGTGTGAAGCACCACACTTCCGGTCCAGAGCGTGCCGGAACTCGCGGCCCGGCCGACGGCCAAGGACACTGATCGTCGTGACTGATGTGCGTGAGACCCTGGATTACCAGACCTTCGGGCGGGCGGTGCGCGAACTCGCGCAGACGATCGCCGACGACGGCTACGAGCCCGACCTCGTCCTGAGCATCGCCCGCGGCGGGGTGTTCGTGGCGGGCGGTCTGGCGTACGCGCTGGACTGCAAGAACATCCACCTGGTGAACGTCGAGTTCTACACGGGCGTGGGCACCACCCTCGAGATGCCCGTCATGCTGGCGCCCGTTCCCGCCGCGATCGACTTCACCGACAAGAAGGTCCTGATCACCGACGACGTCGCCGACACGGGCAAGACCCTGCGGCTCGTGCACGACTTCTGCCTCGACCACGTCGCCGAGGTCCGGTCCGCCGTCATCTACGAGAAGTCGCACTCCCTGGTGAAGTGCGAGTACGTGTGGAAGCGGACCGACGACTGGATCGAGTTCCCGTGGTCGACGGAAGGACCGGTCGTCAAGCGCGAAGGCCAGGTCCTCGACGCCTGACCGGAAGCGGTCCGCGCCGCACGCCGGGACGCTCCCAGGCCGGGAAGCCCCAGGCCGGGACGCCCCAGGGCGGACTCCTGCGGAGCAGAAAAAATCGGAAGGGTTGGGACCTGTCACCCCTTCGGGGGGTGGAGCTGGCGCGCGCGGGCAGGGGTGCGGCAGCATCGGGGCGGGAGCCCGGTCCTGGCAGGACCGGGGGTGGTTGAGGAGCGGGTGCCCGTCGTGGTGACGCGGGCACCCGCTTGGCGGTGTCCTCGCTGATACCGGTGCTCGCAGCCGGCACCGGTGCTCGCACCGCCCGCCCGATGCGTGACGACCGACGACCTACACCTCGTCGTCCCGGTCGCCGTCCTGCGGCGTCTCGCCGAACCGCTCCTGCGCCTCCGTCGGCCCGCAGCCGAAGGCGCGGCCGATGTACTCCCAGGTCATCAGGTTGCGGTGGGCCCTGCGGCCGGCCAGCAGCGCGGTCGAAGCGGCGGCGCGCTCGAACCGGCCGGCCGCACGGGCCGCGGCGTACGGCCTGCTCTCCGTCAGGTCGCAGATCCGGTCCACCAGCGCCGCGATCAGGTCCTCGACCTCGCGCGGCACCACACCCTCGGTCAGGTCGACGTGTGACTCCCAGTCCGCGAACGGCCCGGTGTCCTTGCCCACCGCCTCGGTCGCCGAGTCGTCGCCGAAGTCCAACCGGTGCACCTGCTCGCCCCGCCAGCCGCAGCTGCAACCACCGCGCACCGCGGTGGCCCGGGGGCCGTCCGCACCGTTGTAGAGCCACCAGGTGGTGCGCCCGTCCGGCAGCGGCTCCGGCTCGCTGCCGTCCGCCAACACCGCCGCCGGGAAACCCCGGTGGCGTTTGCTCTCGTCAACCCATGGCATGCCGTGTCCCTCGCGTCCCTGGAGTACAGCACCAGGGTTCTCAGCCCGTGGCGCAGTGTCAAGGCTTCGCGACAATCGGTGCGATCCGCGGATCACAGGGGCCGCGGCCGGGAGCACGCGGCGCCTGTGCGCGCATCGGGGCTCTCGCGGATCGGGTCAGCTGCTCGGATGGGAGGCCGCCCAGCCGTGTTCGAGCAGGGCGAAGGCCTCGTCGGCAGCCCGGCGCGGTTCGGGGTGCTGCAGGATCAGGCTGCGGGCCGCCAGGGCGAACCGGGCCAGGGCGACGCAGCTGACATCGTCGTCGGGCGCGTCCACGGCCTGCGCGATGGCCCGCGCCAGGGCCGTTTCGTGGCGGGTCCACATCCGTTGGGAGTAGTCGCGCAGCGCGGGGGTGTCCTGCACCAGGCGGGTGAAGTCGGCGAACCGAGGGTCGGCGGCGTGAATGGCGAACCGGGTCTGGTTCAGCAGCAGGTGCTCGCGCAGCGCCTGTGGGACCGACCGGCCCGGGGGCCGCTCGCGCACGGCCGCGACGAGGGCCGCCTCCAGGTCGTCGTCCTGGTCGAAGACCAGCGCCTCCTTGCTGGTGAAGTGCTTGAACAGGGTGGTCACCGAGACGTCCGCGGCGTCGGCGACGTCCTTGACACCGACCTGGTCGTAGCCGTGTTCGAGGAAGAGTTCGAGTGCGGCGTCGGCCAGGGACTGGCGGGTCTGGGCCTTCTTGCGCTCGCGGCGCCCAATCGCTTCGGTCACCCGACCACCATAGCCCGAAGTGCATCCACTCTGAAAGTGTAGTCATTGCACTTATTTAGCGAGTGTGCTTTCTTGGTGGTGTCGGGCCGACCGGTGACCCGCCCACCACCGGAAGGACGCACCCATGCCCACTGCCCGTGCCCCCCGCATCGCGATCGTCGGCGCCGGCCCCGGCGGCCTGACCTGTGCCCGGATCCTGCAGCAACACGGCCGCGCCGTCACGGTGTTCGAACGTGAGGCCGACGCCGACGCCCGCCCGCAGGGCGGCTCCCTCGACCTGCACGCCGACACCGGCCAGGCCGCCCTGCGGTCGGCAGGCCTGCTCGACCGGTTCCATGCCCTCGCCCGCCCCGAGGGCGACGAGTGGCGGGTGCTCGACCATGCCACCGGCGCCCTCCTCGCGCAGCGGGGGCCGACCGCGGGCGGGGGCCGGCCGGAGATCGACCGCGGCCAACTGCGCGGCCTGCTGCTGGACTCGCTCGCCCCGGACACGGTGCGGTGGGACCGTGCCGCCGCCGGGGTCACCCCGCTGGCGGGCGGCACGTGCCGGCTGCTGCTGGGCGACGGTACGTCCGAGGAGTTCGACCTGGTGGTCGGTGCCGACGGCGCCTGGTCACGGGTCCGCCCGGCGCTGTCACCCGTCGTACCCCACTACACCGGTGTCACCTTCGTCGAGACCGGCTTCGACCAGTGCGACACCCGCCACCCCGAACTCGCCCGACTGGTCGGCAACGGATCGCTGCTGGCGAAGGGCGTCGGCCGGACCCTGGTCGCCCAGCGCAACAGCAACGGTCACATTCGCGGCTACCTCGCGCTGCGCGAGCCGCAGGACTGGCACACGGCCGCCGGACTCGACCTCGGCGACCAACGGGCCGTGCGGGAGCACCTGTTGGAGCTGTTCGACGGCTGGGACGACAGCCTGTTGCGGATCCTGCGCGACAGCGACCACGGCTTCGTCAACCGGCCCCTGCACGTGCTGCCCGCCCCGCACGCCTGGACGCACGTGCCCGGAGTGACACTGCTCGGCGACGCCGCACACCTGATGCCCCCGGTCGGACTGGGCGCCAACCTCGCCATGCTCGACGGCGCCGACCTCGCCCACGCCCTCGTCACCGAATCCAGCGTCGGCGACGCCGTCCGCGCCTACGAGCGCGTCATGCTGCCCCGCTCGATCAAGGCGGCGACGGGAAGTGCCCAGGGCCTCGACCACCTCGTTCCCGCGGCGGCCCGCTGAGTCGACTCCACCACCGCTCGACGATGCCGAAGGCGCCGAAGTCGTCCAGGGGGCGGGACTACTACCTATCGACTCCGACGGCCCCCTCGACGCGTTCCGGTACCGCGTCCGCCCCGCGGAAGGCACGGGCGGAATGGTACGCCGGTCGTATACCGAAGGCCCGCCCTGGTGCGTCTGACGTACCGCCACTTCGTGTCACAGGGCGATGCCTTCGGAGCAGGTGCGTTGAGAGGCTCGACCGGCACGGCCCGGACCTCCTCCGGGCCGGACGCGTCCGTCACCCCTCCGGGAGAGAGCAGCATGACCATCACCGGCACCACCGTCCGGCGCGCCTCGGCCGCGGGCCTCGTCCTCGCCACGGGCCTCACCACCTGCCTGGCCGTCGCACCCGCCGCCCTCGCCGCGACGCCGGCCGTCGCCGTCGACGCGGCCCCTGCCGCCGGACTCGGCCGCTACTACCAGCAGCCCCTGGACTGGCACGGCTGCGCTCGGGGCGGGGAGGACCAGACGGGCCGCGCCCTCGACGCCGCGGGCGCGCGCTGCGCCGACGTGACCGTACCCCTCGACTACGGCGACCCCGGCGGCAGGACCATCACCGTCGCCGTGTCCCGCCTGAAGGCCACCGACACCCGCCACCGGATCGGCTCCCTCCTGGTGAACCCCGGAGGCCCGGGCGGCCCAGGCCTCGGCATCGGGCTCACCGTGCGCCCCGTGATGAAGGAAACCGGCGCCCGCTACGACGTGATCGGCATGGACCCGCGCTTCACCGGCCGCAGCACCCCCCTGGACTGCGGCCTGCCCTCCGGACCCGGCCTGCTGTCGGCCGGCCCCGACCGGGCCGGCTTCGACCGCCAGACCGCCCGGGCCAGGGACGTCGCGGACCGCTGCCGGGCCACCAACGCCGACGTCCTGCCGCACGTCACGACACGCAACACCGCCCGGGACATCGACGTCGTGCGCGGCGCGCTCGGCGAACGGAGGATCTCCTACCTGGGCTACTCCTACGGCACCTACCTGGGCACGGCCTACACCCAGATGTTCCCCGCCCGCTACGACCGGGTGGTCCTCGACAGCGCCCTGGACCCCGACCGCTACAACCCCCGCCTCATGAAGGGAACCGAGGCCGAGAACGAGAAGGCGTACGACGACTGGGCCGACTGGACCGCCGCCCGCGACAGCACCTACGGCCTAGGCCGCACCCGGGAGGAGGTACGCGCCACCCTCGACGGCGTCATCGCCGCCTCCTCCCGCGAACCGCTCACCGTGGGCACCGCCCCCGACACCTTCCGCCTCGACGACAGCCAGGTCCCCGCCCTGCTCTTCACGGGAATGGCCGACGACACCGACCCGGTGCGCGCCTCCCTGGCCGAGCAGATGTCCCTGCTCGCCCGGGCCGCCAACGGCCACCCCTCCACCCTGCCGCCCGCCTTCGCCGACCTCCTGCGCTCCGTGTTCACCCCCGCCGGCTCCGCCACCGGCAGCGCCCAGACCGCCATCCTGTGCGGAGACGCACCCGCCCCGCGCGATCCCGAGACGTACTGGAGCGACATCGAACGCGCCCGCGCCGCCCACCCGCTGTTCGCCCCGCTGACCGAGAACATCACCCCCTGCGCCTTCTGGGACCGCCCCCGCGAAGCCCCCGTCCAGGTCCGCCACGACACCCCGGCCCTGATCGTCGCCTCCACCGGCGACCCCCGCGTCCCCTACACCCGCAGCACCGCCCTGCACGACCGCCTCCCAAGCTCCCGCCTGCTCACCCTCGCGGGCGCCAACCAGCACGCCAACTACGGTGTCCACGGCAGCTCCTGCGTCGACACCGCCGTCAACGCCTACCTCGCCACCGGACACCTCCCCGCCCGCGACCGCACCTGCACCGCGTAGGCCTACTCAGGGGCCCTTGAGTACGTCCGCTCATGCGTTCCGACCAGCTGTTTCCCTACCGTGACCCGCATGGACACGAACGCGGCTCCCGCCTGCCCCCGGCCCTCCGACACCCCGCGCTGGGCCACCGTCCTCGGGGTCGCGCTGGCGGTCCTCACCGCCCTGGTCGTCCTGGGAGCCATGGCGCTGGCCAAGTTCGAGGACTCCCTGACCCAGCACGGGTACGTCAAAGGCCCCGGAACCGTCGTCGAGCCCCTGGGCGCGGGCGGGACCGCCCGCTACGACGACGGCCTGAGGATCACCGTGGGCCCTCCCCGCCGGGAACCCGACGGCAGCTACAGCTTCACGATCACCTACGACAACGGCATGGGCGAGGAGTTGCGCCCCGGTGGGACGTCCCCCGACGCCGGCGTCGGCACGACCGGTGGCTCCGCCGCCGTCGTGGTCCGGGCGGGGAAGGCCATCGACTCCGGCCCGCTGTCCACCCCTTCCGCCTTCGGCTCCGCTCCCGTCCCTGCTGCGAGCATGACCTTCCTGGACCAGGCCGCGACCGTCACCGCCCTCACACCGCCCCTCGGCACGGAGCAGAAGCGCACCGTGCCGGTGCGGGTGAAGCCCGACAAGCAGGGAGGCCCGGTCACGGTGGAGGTCGCCCCGAAGTCGCCCGGGTTCCGCGACACCGCGTACTGGCAGTTCGACCTCGGCTGACTCCACGTACAGGTGCCGCCTCTGCCGCTCCGTGGTGAGTGGCCGACGGTCAGGGCCGCTGTGAGGAGCCGGACGCGTGCGAGAGCGCGTCAGGCCCCTGCCGCGGCCCGGCGGCAGCTGCGCGCAGCCGGTCCAGGGCCGCCTGGCTCTCCGTGTCCGCCGCACGGTAGATCACCAGCAGCTGGTCCGGGTCCTGGAGCGGCCTGAGGGTCTCGAACTGCACGGTGAGCACGCCGGCCTCGGGGTGTCGCAGCGCCTTGTGGCCGCGGCCGTTGACCCGGACGTCCCGCTCCGCCCACAGGCGCGCGAACTCCTCGTCACCGGCGGCGAATTCGGCGATGAGGCCGCTCAGGGCCCGGTCTTCCGGGTGGGCGGCCCACGCGGCGCGCAGGTGGGCGATCCCCTCCCGCACCACGCGTTCGCGGTCGAGGTAGAACTCCCGCACCCGCGGATGCATGAGGCACAGCCACATCGCGTTGCGCTGCGGGGGCGGCAGGGCGTCGAAGTCCACCATCAGTCCCGCCATTTCGGCATTCCAGGCCAGAATGTCGTAGCGGTGGTTCAGGAGCATGGCGGGCAGCGGTGCGAGGTCGGCGACCAGCCGGGCGAGCGGCGGCGCGGCGGCGGTGGCGGGCCGGTCGGCGCCGGGGGGCCGCCGCAGGGCCAGGTCGAAGAGGTAGGCGCGCTCGTCGGGGGCCAGGCGCAGCGCCCCGGCCAGGGCCTGGAGCACGTCGGGGGAGGGGCGCAGCCCGCGGGCCTGTTCCAGCCGGACGACGTAGTCGACGCTGACCCCGGCCAGTTCGGCGACCTCCTCACGGCGCAGCCCCGGGGTGCGGCGGTTCCGGAGGCGCGCCGGCAGCCCGACGTCCCGGGGATCCAGGCGTTCGCGCCGGCTGCGCAGGAACGCGGCCAGCTCCTGGGTCTGGGTCCTGTCCGGCGCGGAGGTCGTCATGACCGGCGCAACAGCCAGGGTGGGACAGATGTTCCCAGGAAGTCCCCTCCCTTATCCGTGCCCCGTCGCCGCCGCAGACTCGCTGTCGACGACGGATCACGAACACGGGAGGTCACCATGGCACTCACCCTCGACAGCTACCGGCTGCTGGGCCGTTCCGGACTGCGGGTCTCACCGCTCGCGCTGGGCACGGCCACGTTCGGCACCGAGTTCGGCTGGGGCGCGGAGAAGGCAGAGGCGCGCAGGCTGTTCGACGCCTACGTCGAGCGCGGCGGCAACTTCATCGACACCGCCAGCACGTACACCGACGGCAGTTCCGAGCGCCAGCTGGGCGAGTTCACCCGGGGCGGCCGCGAAGGCCTGGTGCTGGCGACGAAGTACACCACGCTGCGCCGGCCGGGCGACCCGAACTCCGCGGGGAGCCACCGCAAGAGCATGTTCGCCTCGGTGGAGTCCAGCCTCCGGCGGCTGGGCACGGACTACCTCGACCTGCTGTACCTGCACGTGTGGGACTTCACGACGCCGGTCGAGGAGATCCTGCGCGCCATGGACGACCTGGTCCGGCAGGGCAAGGTCCTGTACGTGGCGGTCTCCAACGTCCCGGCCTGGGAGGTCTCGCGCATGCAGGCGGTCGCCGACCTGCGCGGCTGGTCCCCGCTGGTCGCCCTGCAGATCGAGTACAACCTCCTCAACCGGGCGGCGGAACGCGATCTCGTCCCGATGGCACGGGAGATGGGCCTGGGCGTGCTGCCGTACTCCCCGCTGGCGGGCGGCCTGCTCACCGGCACGTACGGCCGCGCCGACCTGACCGCGGCGGCCGCCGGCGCGGGGGAGGGCACCCGGAGGAGCTTCAACGCCGGGCTGGGCATGGTCACCGAACGCGCCCTCGCCGTCGCCGAGGTCGTGAAGGAGGTCGCCGCCGAACTGGGCCGCACACCCGCGCAGGTCGCGCTCGCCTGGACGCTGAACCGGCCGGGCGTGACGGCGCCCGTCGTCGGCGCCCGCACGCTCACGCAGCTGGAGGACAACCTGGGCGCCCTGGAGGTCGAACTCAGCGCCGCCCAGTCGGACCGCCTCGACGAGGCCGGCCGCATCGAACTCGGCTACCCGCACGACCTGCTGGCCGGCCCCCACATCCGCCAGGTCACCCGGGGCGACCTGAAGATCGCCCCCCGCCCCTGAGACCCGACGGCGCCCCGAAACACCACCCACCTGACTCCCCGAGCAGACCGCACGGGCCATCCTGGGAGCGGTGCCGCACCGGACGATCAACACCTAAACCCCGTAGGGAAGTTAGAGAGGACATGGGCACCACCGAAACCAGTCTCACCCCGCTCCCGATCGTGGACGTCCACGTCGTCCTGCACCACCAGGACCCGGCGGCTCTGTGCTCGATTGTTCACCTCACTGAGACCCGTAGAGCTCCCACTGCCTCATGACCTCTGCGTAGAGGTAGGAACACGCCTCTTCCTCCGATT
Source organism: Kitasatospora sp. NPDC057518 (assembly GCF_042802075.1). Taxonomy (NCBI): domain Bacteria; kingdom Bacillati; phylum Actinomycetota; class Actinomycetes; order Kitasatosporales; family Streptomycetaceae; genus Kitasatospora; species Kitasatospora sp. NPDC057518. Next base: position 19,541 of record NZ_JBHVEU010000006.1, on the reverse strand, counting down.
CGAAACTCGCTTCCTCCCAGTGCTCGCCACGCTCATAGACGTCGATCGTCCATCGACCATCGCGGCCCTCGGTGAGGACGGGGGCCGCCTCGTGCAGATGGTTGGACGTCGAGAGACCCCGCGTGCTGATCCCGTAGAAGCGGTCGCTCACTCCTGCCTCGGTGAGGCGTGTCAGAAGTTGGTGACGATCCATCAGCAGGATTTTCCATTCTCGAAGACAAGGTATTCCGCGGCGCAGAGTACCTTGACGGGCTTTTCAAGGGAGAACTGAGTGGCGCCTCCGGGTTGTTCGAACCACGGTGCGGCCTTGGTTGCCGTAGGAATCCACTGCATGCGAATTCCAGCACTTCCCGACGAACTGCTCCCTCGCCAGGTTGTCGTATCGCTCCCACTCCTCGGCAAGGCGCCCGGCGTCGGCGTGGGTGGCGCCGCGCGCTCCCCGGCTGCTCCTGTGCGCTGTACCACCCGAAGCGTTGGCCCACCCGGGATGGTCGGCCAGCCGTGCCTGTCCCGCGAGGAGGAGCGGTGGGACCGCCATTTACTTTGGGTGTTCGTTCACCTACGCTCTGCTCTGAAATTCTCGGAGCGTCGCACAGAAGGGGGAATCACCCGTGGGTGACGAGAACAAGGGCGGCCCGAACGCCGGTAGGGGCGGCTCCCACGCCAAGCCCGGCGGCCCGCAGATCGGCCCCAAGCCGAATCCCGACGGACAGGGCCCGACTCCCGATCCGAAGCACAAGTGACGGCGATCGCCGACCTCCAGGGTCGGCTCGTCGACCGGTTGGAGGCCTCGGGTGCGCTGACCCCGGGCTGGCGTCAGGCCTTCCTCGACGTCGGGCGCCACCTGTTCCTCCCGGACGTCGTCTGGGCGAGCACCAGCGACGGCTACGAGCGCTGCGACCGGACGGAGAACCCCGGGAGGTGGCTGGAGCTCGCGTACTCCGACGTGGCGATCGTGACGCAGTGGGAGGACGACGCGGACGGCGGGCAGCGGGAGCCGACGTCGTCGGTCTCCATGCCGACGATGGTGGCCTCCATGCTGCGCGACCTGGACGTCCACGAGGGCCACACGGTCTGGGAGGGCGGGACCGGACCGGGCTGGAACGCCGCACTGCTGGCCCGGCGCCAAGGCGCGGATGCCGTGGTGACCGTGGAACTGGACCGGGAGGTCGCCGCCCAGGCCGAGGCGAATCTCCGAGCCCTCGACGACGCCCCGACCGCGGTAGTGGGCGACGCCGCCGACGGGTACCCGCCACGGGCCCCGTACGACCGGGGGATCCTCACCTGCTCGGTACGGGAGGTCCCCGCGGCCGTGATCGGGCAGATCCGGCCGCAGGGCGTGCTGGTGCTGCCCTTCGCGCCGCTCTTCGGCGGCGGGGCCGTCGCCCGCCTCACCGCCGCCGGCCGCACCGCCGAGGGGCCGTTCACCGGGTCCTCGGCGTTCATGCGCATGCGTCAACAGCGTTACCAGGGCCCGCCCGTCGACGACTACCTGCCCGGCGACTGGCCCGGCGACGCCGCGGAGGAGTACACGACCCTCAGCCCGCTCGATGTCGTGGACGACTGGCTGGCGTCCTTCGTCGTGGGCCTGGCCGTGCCCGATGTGTACTACCGGCGCAGCGACGGCGACGGGATGACCACCCTGTGGCTGTTCGACACCGGCGTCACGTCCTGGGCCACGGTCGACTTCGTGGACGGCGCGGAACGGTACGAGGTCCGCCAGTCGGGTCCTCGCCGGATGTGGTCGGAGATCGAGGACGTCGTCCGCTGGTGGGAGAAGCAGGGCCGCCCGGGCTTCGACCGGTTCGGGCTGACCGTGGACACGGACGGCAGGCACCGGGCGTGGCTGGACGAGCCGGCCAACCCGCTGCCGTCCGTACGGGGGTAAGGCTGAGCCCGGCCGGACAGCGGCTTCCCCCGCGGTCCGGCCGGCACGTCTCCCGATACCGGATCGGCCGGGAGACGAGACCTCCCGTGCTCCTCGGCGGCCCGCCGCCCCCGTGTCCTGCGGCGCCCGAACGTCCCGCTGTACGGCGGCCGTTGACCAGCAGGTCGGCGTCTCATCATGCGTCAGGACGGCGCTCCGTCGTCCGATGGCGCTGACGTCCAGCACCAGCACCAGCACCTGCTCGCCCGCCGGCCGGCCGGTCGCGGCACGCACGGCCTCCCGGCCGAACCAACGCCGCTCAGACCACCGCCCCGTTGTGGTCGCGCGCCCGGGCCGCGCCCGCCGCGTGAGGCGCCGGTGCCTCCCCGGCCTCCTGCGGCCGGTCCGGGAACCGCTCCTGGAGCAGGACGACCACCGGCATCGCGGTGAACACCGTCGACGCGGTGCCCAGCAGGACCCCGGCCAGCAGCGCCACCGAGAAGTCGGCGAGCGAGTCGCCGCCGAAGGCCGCCAGGGCCACCAGGACGAACAGCGCCCCCATGCCGGTGTTCACCGTCCGGGGGAGGGTCTGCGCCACGGCGCGGTCCGCGAGATCCGCCCAGCTCGCCTTCGTCCCGGTCCGGCGCAGCTCGCGCAGCCGGTCCAGGACCACCACCGTGTCGTTGACCGAGTACCCGACGATGGTGAGCAGCGCGGCGAGGAAGACGCTGTCCACCGGCTTGCCCAGCCAGGCGAAGAGGCCGAGGACGAGCAGCAGGTCCTGCGCCATCGCGATCACCGCTGCGGCCGCGAAGGCCCACCGGAAGCGGATCGTGAGGTAGAGCAGTTGGGCGGCGACCGCGAGCCCGAGCGCGGCCAGCGCGTAGCCGCGCAGCTCGCTGCCGAGGCTCGGCCCGATCAGCTCGTCGCGCTCCACGGACAGCTCGCCGGTGACGCCGGTGAGCGCCTCCCGGATGCGCTGCTGCTGGTCGTCGCCGGTCTCCTTGGTGCGGACGGACACCCCGGTGTCGCCGGTGGTCTGAACCACGGCCTGCGGGAACCCGGCGCCGACCACCGCCGCGCGGGCGGCGTCCGCGTCGACCCGCTGCGCGGCGGTGTACTGCGCCACCCGACCGCCGGTGAACTCGACGCCGAAGTCCAGGCCGCGCCCGCCGATCCCGGCCACGGCGAGCAGCAGCAGGCCGGCGCAGACGCCCAGCCAGCGCCGCCGGTGGCGCATCAGCCGGGGCGGCCGCCGGGTCAGCCGGGTCCGGAGCCGGCCGACGGTGGTCATGCCGGTCAGGGCGGGCCGCCGGGCGACGGCGGGCCGGCGCACCGCCCACTCGGCGAGCAGCCGGGTGATCAGCATGGCCGAGAACATCGAGGCCAGCACGCCGATCGAGAGCGTCACCCCGAAGCCCTTGACCGGGCCGGTGGCGAACACGAAGAGCAGACCGGCGGCGAGCAGCGTCGTCACGTTGGAGTCGGCCACCGCGCTCCATGCCTTCGCGAACCCGACGCGCAGCGGGCGCCGAAGGTCGCGCTCCCTTCCGGGGCCGGCCGCCCGAGGCGCGGTGTACTCCTCCCTGGCCCGTTCGAAGACCAGCACGTTGGCGTCCACCGCCATGCCGATGGCGAGCACGAAGCCGGCCAGCCCGGGCAGGGTGAGCGTCGCGCCGAGCGCGACCACGGCGGCGTACGAGATCAGTCCGTAGAGGGCGAGGGCGACGGTGGCCAGCACACCGAGCAGGCGGTACACCGCGATGACGAAGGCCCCGGTGCAGAGCAGGCCGATGGCCGCGGCGAGGGCGCTGGCCCGAATCGCCTCGGCGCCGAGGGTGGGGCCGACGGTGCTCTGCTCGATCACCGTCACCGGTACGGGCAGGGCACCGCCCTTGACCAGGGCGGCGAGATCGCGGGCCTCGTCGGCTGAGAATCCGCCGGTGATCTGGGTCGAACCACCGGTGATCCCCTGCCCGCAGGGCACGCTGTCCTGGACGCCGGGGGCGGACAGGACGCGGTCGTCGAGCACGATGGCGACCCGGCGGGCGGGGTCGGCCGGCGCGGCGCATGCGGCTTCCCCGGTGAGCCGGGCCCAGGCGTCGCCGGCCGAGCCGCGGAAGGAGAGGTCGATGCTCCAGCCGAGGCCCGTCCGGGTGTCGAGCACGGCCGAGGCGTCCTTGACGCCGTCGCCGGTCAGTACCGGTGGCCCCAGCCGCAGGTGGCCGCCGGGGAGGCCGGGGTCGGCGAGGACCCGGGAGCCGTCCGCCGCCGGGGGGCCGGCCGGGCCGTCGGCGGTCGCGGTGACGGCGTGGAAGGTGAGCTGGGCGGTGCGGCCGATGACCCCGGCGGCCTCGCGGGGGTCCTGGACGCCGGGGAGTTCGACGACGATGCGCCGTTCCCCGGCGCGGGCGAGCGAGGGTTCGGCGACACCGAGACCGTCGACCCGGCGGCGCAGTACCTCCAGCGCCCGGTCGGTGGCGTCCGTGTCGGCGCGGACAGTGGGCGAGTCCTGGGTCTCCAGGACGATCCGGGTGCCGCCGCGCAGGTCGAGCCCGAGGCGGGGCGGGGTGGTCAGGGCGACGTAGAACGAGACGCCGACGACGGCGAGCGCGACGAGCGCGCGCCAGAACGCGGCACGGCGAATAGGCATGGGTACTCCACGGGCGGTCCGCGGGAGCCGGGCGTCCGCGGAGGGACGCCGCACCCGGGACGGGCGGACGCGAGGGGACGGCGCGCCGCCGGGAACGCTCCGGGCACGGTGGCCGGAGCCCTCCCGTCCGGGCCGCGGGCAGGCCGCGGCACCCGGATCGGCGGGCGCGGTGGAACGTCAGCTGGACCGGGTGGAAGGGGGACCGCGGGTGTGGCGGGGGTCGTAGCGATCGGACGGCGGCGCCCGCTCCTGGCGCGGCCCCGGGGCGTACATCCCGGGCCGGGGCCGGGGGGCGTCCGTCCGGCCGGACGGGAGCGCGGCTGGCGGGAGCGCGGGCAGCCGGACACCGGCCTCGGCGGCGGCCGTCTGCCGCTGGGCGACGTCGTGGCGGGGGCGGTCCGCAGCGCGCCGGACCTCCGCGCCCGCCGGGCCGAGCCGTACGACGGCGGGGGCCGCCGGGGCGGCGACGGCGGGCGGCGTGCCGGGGGCCGGCTGCGCCGCGCCCGTCGCCGTGCCTGTCGTCGTGCCGAGGAGGACCTGGCAGACGGCCCAGGCCGTGAGGAACGCCCAGGACAGCGCGGCCGCCGCGGTCCGACGTACCCGTCGCTCCACTCCGGCCCCCTCCCCGCTCGTGCCGCCACCAGGCCCCGCCCGCAAGAAGCTCTCACTGTAGGCGACGACACCGTCGTGCGGGGAGGCCAGGGCGGCGGAGCGGACCGGCCGAGGCGGGGTCACGGCCCGGCGGGGACCTCCGCGGTGGCGTGAGGGCGCCCTCCCGAAGGACGGCGCCCTCGATCCGGCGCCCTTGACTCGGCGTCAGCGGATCAGTGCCGCCGGCCGAGGAAGTAGCCGATCTCCAGCGTGCACCCGCCGTACGATCGCTCGCTCCGCCTGCGCGGGGAGGCCCGAACCGAGGACGTCGACCTCTGGGACTTCCACGCGTCCGCCTCGCCCATGGACAGACGAAGGCCGTCGGCACGCTCGACGGGATCGCCGTCCGCGCTCTCATCGCGCTCCGGCGGCATGGCGGTCGGGCTGGTCGGCCGCTTGGCGTCGCCTTCCCGCTCTGTCATCCTGCGGGAACGGTGGCCGGGGGTGGGCCGTCGGGTGGTCCGTGCTTCAGGGGGCTTGATGGGATCGGTCGGTGTGGTGTGCGCGGTGGCCGCGCTCCTCGGGGCGGGGCTGCTGCGATGGCACCCGGCTCGGGGGAGGGCTGACGGCCTGACAGCCGCGGCGATCGCGGGGGTACGTGGGGGGTCGAAGGCCGCACTGGTCGTGGTCGTCGTCGAGCTGCACCTCGCGGGGGTGCTCGACACCGACCGACGCGGCCGCCTGCGGCGGGTGGTGCACGCCCACTCCGCGCAGGACACAACCCCACTGCACCGGGCAGCGCGGACGGCGTTCGGCCGGGACCTGTCCTGGGCCGACGCCGTGACCACCCCACCTGTGCGGCGGGCCCGCGAGGAGACCCGCACCGACCTGGTCCGCCGCGGCCTGCGCTGCGGTCCGGCCCGGCTGGCCACATCCAGCGTGCTGGCTGCGGCCACGTGCGCCACGGGCGCGTTCGCCACCGCCCGGGGCGCCTGGTGGACAGGACTGCCCATGACCGTACTCCCGCTCATACTGCTCTGCGCTCCGGCCCGCACCCTCGCCGGACACAGGCTGCTTCGCGAGCTGCGCCGCCGGCACCCCCTGAACGGGGCGGCGACATCAGGTGGCACACCATCGGAGCCTGACGGGGCAGGACTGCTGACCGCGCTGTACGGACGCCGGGCGCTGCGCCTGCTGCTGCCGGACTTCGCCGCCCGGGCCGCGCTCCTCGGCGGGCGCGGGGCCCGGGAGACCGTCGCCCGCACCGGCAGCGACTACGGCCCGTACGAGGGGTCCGGCGACGCCGCGATCTACGGCGGCGACCTCTGATCTCGGGTGACCCCGAATGCCGCTGCCGGTACAGGCGCCCGTCGGCGGACTGCGGCTCAGCACCGCTGCCGGGCCCTCCCGCCGCGGTGCGCGCCAGCGCGGACCTGTGGCCCGCCGGTCCGCACACCGCACCGACCACGACGCCCCATCGGCCCCGCCAGTGCGGAGGCTTGCCTGCGGCCTTCTCCGCACCGCATGTGGCTCATGCGGCCCGATCCTGTCAACAGCCGCTGGTGGCAGGTGTGTTCAGCAAGGGACGGCCTGGGCGCCGATGAGGCCCTGGCCGGTAGCGGCGGCTCTTCGCCAGACCGGTACGAGGTCGTCGAGCAGGGCGGCGGCGTCCTCTTCCGAGACTTCGTCCAGGATGTCGTACAGGCGCTGCTCCACGGTGCTGCGCTGGTCGGGTGTCAGGTCGAGTGCGGCCTGGACGGCGGGGAGCGTGGCGCGGACCTCCTGCGGGGTGAGGACGAAGTGGCCGAACCAGCCGGGCAGGGCGAGGAACCGCTCGGCTCGGAGCGCGTGGGCGAGGCCGACGGCGGGGTAGCCCTTGCGGCAGGAGGACTCCAGGAACGGGTCGGCCGCCTCGTGGGTGCCCCAGATCCCGAAGAGCACGTCGAGGTGGTCGTCGAGGAGGTAGGGGGCGGCCAGGTCGTGAAGCTCCGTCACGTCCGGTCGTCCCGGGCTTTCGTGGCGCCACCGCTCCAGCCCCTCGCGGCCTGCCGCCGCCTGGGCGTCGATCAGGGGCGTGAACACCGGGGCCACGTCGGCGACCACGTCGACGGGCACCGGCATCACGACCCAGTACCCCCTGAAGCTCATACCGCGAGGATAGGCGGACCGTGTGACACCCGGGCCGTTGTTCCCGGGGCCGTTACCGGCGCCCGACGATGGCGTTGGCGGCGGTGTGGCGGGAGGACGGGTCGTCGGGGCCGCCCGGTGTCCTGGCGACGATGGAGTCGGTGGTGAAGCTCCACCCGGGCCTGCCCGTGTCGGCGAGGGGAGTGCTGGCGACGGCGAGCCCGGAGCCGTCGGCGGGGGCGGCGACCTCGCTCAGGGTGGCGTTGCCGTCGCGGTGGGAGGCCCGCAGTCCGTTGTACGTGCCGTGGATGGTCTGGCCGCCGTCGCGCAGCGGGCTGAGTGAGGCGGTGGGGGTCTGGTACGGGTCGCCGGCCGGGCCGAGGTTCGTGAAGACGATGCTCGCGGTCGGTTTCGTCGGGTCCGCTTTCCCGGCTGCGACGGCCAGGTTGCGTGCGGCGGCGGCGTCCGCGGGAAGGGTCCCCACCGCGGGGTCGGGCGGGACGTAGGCGGCGATGTGGGTGGCGGTGTCGGGGTTGCCGTAGGCGAGGACGGCGCCCGGGACGTGGGACACCGAGCGGGGGTCGTCCACGCTGAGCAGGAGCTGGGGCGGAACGCCGGGGGTGTCGATCTGCTTCTGGAGGGCGTCGAGGCCGTCCAGGTTCGCCTGGGTGATGTTCTGCGAAGGGGGGCCGGTGAGTTCTCGCGCCATCTCCTCGCGGAGCTGGGGCAGCCAGGCCCGGTTGGCCTGGTCACGGACCTCGGCGGGCACGCCGTCCAGGGACCCGATCCAGCCGGGGCGGTCCTGGATGAGCTGCTGCCGGGTGGCCTCGGGCAGGGAGTCCCACCACGCCCGGTTGGATTCGGGGTTGCCGCCGCCGCTCCCTACGCCGCCGCCCGGCATCCGGTCGAGTTCGGCGACGGCCTTGGTGATCTCGGCGACCTTCTCCGGGTAGTAGTCCCCGTCTTGCTTGGCGATGTAGTCGAAGGCGGCCAGGGCACGGGCGAGGCGGTCGTCGTCGCCCCGGGCGGAGGTGCACAGGGCGTCGATGTCCGTCACGAGGCGGTCCCGGGCGGCCTCCACCTCCTTGCGCCACTCGGGGTCGTTGCGGGCGTGCTGGTCGGGCGGCAGGACGCGCACCACCGGTGTGGCGTTCACGTCGGCGGCGACGATCTCCAGGCAGTTGCCGGTCGCCCGTGTGATGAGCGTCTGCTGGCGTGCCTGCAGGAGGAGGACGCTGTCGATGCCGTCGGTCAGCATCCGGCGCAGGTCCTCGATGAACTGGTCGACGAGCAGCAGTTGGTTGGTGCGGTTCTGGAGCGCGGTGGTGGTCGCGTCCGAGGCCTGGCCGTGCCAGGACGAGGAGGCGAGGGTGCGCTGCATCGTCTGCCAGGCGGTGACCTGCTGCTTGTACCTGCCCTCGAAGGTCGTCAGGACCTGGACGGCCGTCCTGAGCGTGCCGACATCGGCTTCCTTGATCATTCCCCAGTAGTGCGGCATCAGCCCTGCCCCCCTGTCCCGGTCTGCGCCCCGGCGCCGTCGACCGTCGAGGCGGCGCCGTTGTCCGTGTTCTCGTAACTCCTGGCGATGATGGACAGGTTGCCGGCCGCCTCCGCCAGGGTTCTGGTGGTGATGCGGTCAATGTGCTCACCCAGGTCGTGGAGGGCGGCCTGGGCCGCTCCTTCGAAAGACCAGTTCGGCAGGCCCAGGACCGGCGGCGCGTGGCCGAACGCCTCCGCCCAGTCCTGCTGGATGCCCTTCGCCACCGCGTAGCCGCTCTTCGACGCGTCGCGCAGGTCCTGCGGATTCACTCGGAACCCTGCCATCGTCTCAGCCCCCTCAGACACACCAGTTGCGTGATCGAACCGCCGCCCAGCGTAAACGACGAGCCCGAACAAGCCCAACACACCAGAGTTTTGACGGACAGTCGGAATAGGTGGCATCCATCGTCCCCGGGGTCCGACTGCGGGATCGAGCCCCGGGTGGCACTCGGGCTCCCGACCACTGCCACCCGGCCTCGGCCCTTCGAGGTGGCGTACGACCCGGTCATCGAGCAGATCGTCCCCCGGTTCGATGATGTGCTCCAAGGACTTGGTCGTCGACGCCGTCGAGACGATCCGCCCCGCCGACCACCACCGGCCTGCACACGAGCTGATCCACTGCGCGGTCCTCGACCTGTATGCCCGCGGTGACCCGGCCGACGAGGGCGCCAATGCCCCTGGTGACGAGTCGGTCGTCGGCATGGGCCGTAGTCCCAGTAGCGGTCCGGGTAGTCCCCGCAGGGAAACTGCTGGACCTGCAGGCCTTCCTCCCGGCCCCTGCGATTGTCCGTGACTTCGACCAGCTCACCGCGGACAATCCCGGAGGCGCTAGGGCGGGAACCATCCGGCTCACACTTCCCGGAGCTGGCCGATCAGGGCCGCCCGCGCCGTCACCAGCTCGGCCTCCAGCCGCCGCAGCACCGCCAGGTGCGCCCGTACCCCGTCCGCCACCACCGGCTCGGTGCCCGGCTCCAGACCGTCGTCGGTCCGGGCCCGCAGACGCTCCTGATCGACCAGTGGCCCGACGGCGTCCTGCTCCGACCGCGCTGCCTGCCGCACCTCGTCGGCGCTCTGCCTGGTGGGACCGTACCTCGGCCAGACAACGCGTCGCTTCCCGCAGCCGGGACTGCCGGAGCTCCGCTGGGCCCCGTCGACGGCCGGCTGCCACGCGGCCGGACCCGGTCCCATGGCCGTGTCCGCGGCCAAGCCGGGTTGTCCGCCGCTCACCTGGGCCTCGGCCAGTTCTTGTAGATGGACAATCCAACAGGCCGCAGTGTGGAGCTACCACCGGCACTTCGGACAACGTGGAAGGTCCCGCGGTACGGCCGGCTCCGCCTACGAACGGGGCCGACCGCACCGCGAACGGCCCGACGCCACGGGGGAGTGACGAGCACCGCCGGCCCGCCGCATCGGCGACACCGTTCGGCAGGAGCCGAGGGCCCCGCTCGGATCGTCCGGAGCACCGCGTGTGAACAACGCTCCCAACCGCAAGACCGACAGGAATGAGGAGACACATGCGCAAGCACTTCGCCCTGGCCGCGGCCAGCGCCGTCCTGATGCTCGCCTCCGCGACCGGTACCGCCACGGCCCAGGCCGCCGTCGGAGAGCGGAGCGGCTCCCCCACCGTGATCTACCCGATCGCCGTCAGCGGCGACTCCCTGGCCACGGTGTGGGACAACTGCCTGCACACCCAGGCGTGCCTGTTCACCGACACCAACGGCGGCGGCCTGATCTGGGAGGTGCCCAGCGCCGGGTCCTTCAAGCTCGCCAACTACGGTTTGGACAACAAGGTGAGCTCCTTCTGGAACCGGAGTGGCGGCACCCTGAGTCTGTTCGACGGCTCCGACTTCACCGGGTACCTGGTCGGCTCCGGCCCGTTCGGCTCGCCGGTGAACGTCCCGTGGGGGGTGAACGACAGGGCGAGCTCCATCACGCTCTACTAGCCCGCTGTCAACGTGCTGGTCACGGCCACGCTTCGAGGGCCGTGACCAGCACTGCCGCTTCCTGCGTTTCCTGCGACTCATGGCGGAGGCGGCCGAGGGACCGAGAGCCATGGCCTATGGGAAGAGTCCTGTCCTGGTGTTCCACATGATCTTCGCGTGGAACACCAGGGCAATGAGCGGACGCCGTACGCTCACGGCCCGGCGTCCCCGGCATCACCTGCCCGGTGGTGCACATCCTCAAGGTCCGACCACGCGTCCGGTACGGGCCGGCTGTACGTCAACGGCCGCCCGCTGAACCGCTGGTGCGCCGAGCAACCGCGCGAGTAGGTGCCGGAGCCGGCCTCGGACGGCGACCGCCTTCAGGCGATGCTCGCGAGTGGCTGGACTCCCCGGCTGGAGACCGCGCCCTGGCCTGGTCGGCGTGCCCCGCATCGACCCCGTTTCGCCCGCCGCACCACTCCATTGCCACCACACCGTCAGTCCGCACCAGCCTTCCCCGCCGTGGATCACGAGTGGCCCACCCGGACGGCGCGAGGAGGCGCTCCGGGCCCGCTCGGGCGATCGCCCGGCCCGGTAGCCCGGTCGCGCGTTCGAGTGGTGTCGAGCCGCCGGTCGAGCGAGATCGGCGCTGCGCTCCTGCTCGTCGAGGGCGTCAGGTGCATGGGTGGGAGGGGCACTTCGGTGCCCGGTCCCTGTTCCCGGAGTACGGAGCGTTCATGTCACCGCTGTCCGTGGCCCGTCGCCTGGTCGTCGTTCTGCTGTCCCTGCTCGCCGTCGCCATCGCCGGCGGTACGGCAACAGCGTCCGCCGCCGCGGCGAGCGCGGGGGTCCGAACGGGAGTGGACTGGGATGCCGTCGCCAGGTGCGAGAGCGGAGGGCGCTGGCAGGCCGACACCGGCAACGGCTACTACGGGGGGCTGCAGTTCGACAGCGGGACCTGGCGCTCGAACGGCGGCCTCGCCTACGCGCCGCGCGCGGACCGGGCGACCCGCGAACAGCAGATCGCCGTGGCCGAACACCTCGCCGAGCGCCGCGGCCTGACCCCGTGGCCCGCCTGCGGAGCCCGTGCCGCACACGGCGGCGACCACCCGGCCGCTCACACCGGCAGCCACCGGCCGGCGCACACTCGGCCCCATGCCTCCGCCACCCCGCCATCCCACGCCGACGCCCCCGCTCCGGTCTGCACGGACGACGAGGAGGACTGCCCGGACACCTGGACCGTGGAACCCGGCGACACCCTCGGCGGCATCGCCGAGGCCTTCGCCACGGACGGCGGCTGGCCCGCCCTCTACGAACTCAACCAGGACACCATCGGCGACGACCCCGACCTGCTCCTGCCCGGCCAGGTCATCGCACTGCGCTGACGCCCGTCGGTGGAGCGGGCCCGTACGAGCGGCGGCTCGACCCGTAGCCCGGGCGCCTCATGGTCCACCTCGCCACCCGCGCCATGCCATCATCACCCCGCCTGTGAAGGAGCGTTCCAACGCGGCACTGGTGTGGAGTCGCCAACGACTCAGGACCGGGCGGAGATTCACGAACCAGCCTCCCGTGACGTCGGGAGCCGGGCGCCCGGCCGGACGGCTTCCAGCCCTTGGAGAGGCGTCCGCTCCTGGTCGGGCGGTCCGCCGCAGCGGGCACGCTCCGTCTCCTGGCCGTGCTGTCAGAGTCCGGTGCGATGCTCAACCACCATGGACACCCAGCAGTTCTGGAACCTGATCGAGGAAGCCCGCTCGCGAGTGCCGGACCCGGACAACGGCCACGCTGTCGCGATCCGGGCCGGCGCGCTACTCGCGCTCCGCCCCGCCGGGGAGATCGTCGCCGCCGAGCAGGTCCTGCGGAACCTGATGGCCGACTCGTACCGGGCTCCGCTGTGGGGCGCCGCCTACCTGATCAACGGCGGTTGCTCCGACGACGGTTTCGACTACTTCCGCGGTTGGCTGATCACACAGGGCCGTACGACCTTCGACAGCGTCATCACCGACCCGGACCGGCTCGCCGCGCTCCCGGCCGTACAGGCGTACGCCGCCGACGGGATCGACATCGAATGTGAAGAAGCCCTGAGCATCGCCTGGCGCGCCTACCGGGAAGCCACCGGTGAGGACCTCCCCGACGAGGCCCTCACCGTTCCGTACCCGCCGCTGGACCCGGCCTGGAACTTCGACTTCGGTGACGGTGACCAGCTGAGCCGACGGCTGCCACGCCTGGCGGCGCTGTATTCGGACTGACGAAGCAGACGCCGCGGCGCCGCTCGAGGTCCGGGCCGACGGGCCGCCGCCCGTGGGCTACTGGATGCTCCAGCGGTGCGGATGTCCGGGATCGTTCGGGCAGGCGAAGGTGTTGAGCTCGCCGAATCGGCCGACGGTGATTCCGGTGGGGGTGGCGGACCGATGGGTGGGTAGGTCTCGGTCTTCCAGTGGCTTCCAGCTGCCGCTGCCGCCGTCCCACTCCGAGCTGTCGATGGTCAGCAGAAGGTGCATCGGTGTCCCGCAGGTCTGGCAGTCCATCGGGTAGGGGTCCGTCGCGTGCCAGGAGGCGAAGCCGCCGACGCGCCAGCCGGGCGGGACGGACAGGTCGTACTGGTAGCCGATCGGCTGTACGGAGCGCCCGTCCGTGGACCTGGCGGCCTCCTCCTGCGCTTCGTCCCAAGCGTCGAGCCGGGCGCACAGGTCCTCGGGCAGCAGGCCGGCGAACGGGTACGTGGCCACCTGCTCCGGGTGCAGGACGCAGGGCTCGGGAACGAACCTGTCCGATTCGACGACCAGCGGCTGCGGCTGAGTCGTCAGCACTTCGCCGACCTCCGACGACCGCCGCCAGTGGAGGTGCAGCTCGAAGTCGTACCGGTTCGGGCCATGGGCGTTGAAGGGGCACCAGAACACCTGCAACAGGTCGCAGCCGTCCGGCCCCTCCGGCAGGTCGGGGACATCCCGGCGGTACAGCTGCGCCAGGCCGATCATCGGCAGCGGATCCGTCTCCGACACATCGGAGAGCCGGTGCTCGCGGCTCAGCTCTGTCAGGAGCTCTCGTTCCTCCGCCGTGGGGCCCGGATTCTCTTCCCGGACCCATGCGGCAGCCAGGGTCCGCCGGTAGCGGTCGATGTCGGCCAGGCGCCGACCCCGCCCGCGGCCGTGCGCCTCACCGCACACCGGCCACGGCTCGTCCGCCGGCCACAGCATCGGACCGCCCACCGAACTGGCCGACATCTGCGGGCTGCCCGGCCGCGGGTGGAGCCGGGTCGTCGTACCCCGGTGGGCGGCCAGTTCCGGGAAGAGCGCCTCGACATCGAGTGGGCGTGGGGGCGTGGTCCTCGTCATGGAACGCGACCTTAGACACCTGACGGCTTCGGCCGTCGAACACCCCGGCAGGTGAGCGAGCGTGGCTGCCTGGACCTGCGCTGGTTCACCGAGGACGGCCTGCCCGACGACCTGATCCCGTACCCCGTCGCCGGCATCCGCGGCGGCCCCACCAGGGAGCGGCAGCCCGTGGGGGCCTTCCGGCCGGGTTCCGTTGCCGGAAGGCCCCCACGGATGGTCGGGCGGGTGCCTACCAGACCTTGTGGAGCTCGAACAGGTCGGCCTTGAAGGAGCCCTGGGTGACGTGGGATCCGGAGTTGGAGCCGTCCACCGAGAGCCAGCGGTTGCTGTGCTTGGCCATGATCGCCTTCAGGTTGGTGCCCGGCACCGGCTGGATGAAGAAGATCTCGCTCTGCGAGTAGTTGCAGGGCTCGTCGATCAGCCAGTTGCCGTCGTCGGTCATGGCCCGGTCGATGCCGAGGCACCAGTGGCGCGCATGGTCCATCAGCTTGTAGTACTTGCCGTCGGTCCGGGTCGGATTGTTCTCGCCGCACAGTGTCCACTGCCGGTCGGCGGCGTCCTGCCACGGCTCCTGGATGATCGAGCCGTTGTCCCACGACGCCTGGGACCAGCCGAGCACCATCCGGTCGCTCGCATAGGTGTACGGGGTGAAGATGCGGTACCCGCCGCTCTCGCAGGTGAAGCCGTCCAGCGGATTCGCCGCGTGCGCGGCCGGCGCCGCGACGGTCAGCAGCGAGCCGACGAAGGCGACGCTGCCGAGCACGGCTCCGAGTCGGTGGGTGGAGCGCTTGCCGGACTTCGCCATGGTCTTCCCTCCTGGGTGGGACGCGGTCACGGGTCAGTGCTTGCAGAGTTCGAGGCGGGCCGCCTCGCGGACGGTCCCGGCCGGCTCGGGGTACGAGCAGAGCACCACGCCCTCGCTCGCCGCCCCGTACGTCGTGTAGTAGCCGGTGCCGTTCGGGTTGGCTTTGATCCAGTACCCGGTGCCCTGGCCCGAGCGGGCGCACAGGTAGCGGGTCCACTCGCCGTCGACGCGCAGGAACCCGCGGAAGATCCCGTAGTTGCCCGGGGCGTTGATGTTCACCGTCCGGGAGGTGTCCGTGGTCCGGGTGTTGGCCCGGCTGGTCTCGACCTGGAACCCGGTCTTGAAGCTGACCTGCGCCAGGGCGGAGCTGTAGCTGAGGTTGAAATCGGCACTGTTGTTGATCTTGGTGGTGATCATCGTCACCTGGGAGAGCCGTTGCTGCTGCTGCCCCGTCGTCCCGGGGACGACGTTGAAGGACGTGAACTCGGTGACCACCGGGGTGACGGTGGCCGTCACGATGTCGTCCCAGACCGGCTCGATCTCGGGGTTGCAGGTGGCGCGTGGCGGTGCGTCGGCCTGCGCGGGGGCGGCGGTGAGGCCCAACCCGGCGACGGCGAAGAGGGCGGCCAACCCCGAGGTGAAGACGGTCCGTCGACGCCTGGGTGATGCTGTCATGAGGAGATCCCTCCGGTAGGGGGAATGGTTCCGGTCCGACCTCCCGGAAGCCTCGCGCGCGGCCTGACGCCCTGTCCATCCGAGATATCTAGGGGGGCCCTGCGCACACGATGGTTTTCGGCCGGGCGGGACCCGGCGGGCCTGCGGGACGGCATCGGGTATCGGCAGCGGCGGTCGAGGCGGGGCACCCGGCCGTCGCCGCTCGCCGGTTCGTGGGGTAGGAATGGGAGCTGTACGAACCGGGGGAGGGGTGCGGATGAGAGCGGCGCGAATCGCCGTGGTGGTGGCGGGCGCGGTGGCGCTGGTCGCGGGGTGCGCTTCGGGAGGTTCCGGGGGATCCGGGGAGTCCGGGGGGATGTCGGCGCAGGCGCACGGCTACCTGTCGGAGGCGCTGGACCTGTTGCAGCGGGAGTCGTTGAACACCGCGACGGTGGACTGGCCGAAGCTGCGGGGCGAGGCGTTCGCGCGGGCGGCCGGGGCGCGGACGGCGGCCGACACCCATCGGGCGGTCGGCGGCGCGGTGGCGGCGCTCGGGGACGGCCACAGCCGGTTCTACCCGCCCGGCGAGGCGGCGGCCGTGGACGCCGACCCCGCGACGGTCGACGCCCCGACGGTCGAACAACTTCCCGGCGGCATCGCCAGGTTGAACCTTCCGGCGGTGAACGGCTCGGAGCGCACCTACGCCGAGTACGTCGCCCGCGGCCGCGCCGCCGTCGCCGGGGCGAGCGCCTGCGGCTGGGTGGTGGACCTCCGCCGGGAGAGCGGCGGCGGGATGTGGGCGCCGCTGGCCGTGGCGGCTCCGCTGCTCGGGGACGGTCCGGTGGGGGCCTTCGTCACGGCGGACGGCACCCGCAGCGTCTGGTCGGTGCGCGGGGGCGTGCCGTTCCTGGACGGGGCCCCGCAGGCGGAGCCCCCCGGGGCCGGCGCGGACGCGTGGCCGAGCGCGCCCGTCGCCGTTCTCACCGGCCCGGGGACGGGCAGCGCGGGCGAGGCCGTCGCCATCGCGTTCATCGGCCGCCCGGACACCCGTAGCTTCGGCGCGCGCACCTACGGGGTGCCCACCGGCAACGCCGTACACCGGTTGTCGGACGGTGCGGTCGTCCTGCTCACGGGCGCCGCCGAGGCGGACCGCACGGGCCGGATCCACGCGGGGCCGATCGAGCCGGACGAGCCCGTGGACACCCGTAAGGAGGGGGATCCGTCGCTCGCCGCCGCGACCGGCTGGCTCGGGCGGCAGGCGTCCTGCCGGAGCACCCCGTAGTACCCCGTTGTCCCGCGGTGGCCGGAGCGATCGTCCGTGTCCGTCATGGCGCGGCCGGGGCCGTACGGGACGCGCGGTGCCGTGCGCCGGTGACGACGAGGGAGACGTTCTGCCCGCCGAAGCCGAAGGAGTTGCTGAGCACGGCCTCCTGGGGGACGTCCCGTCGCTCCGCGACGACGTCGAGGCCGATGTCGGGGCCGATGCCCGCCGCGGTGAGGTTGCGGGTCGGCGGGATGACGCCGTGCTCCACGCTGAGGACGGCGATGAGCGCCTCGATCGCGCCGGCGGCGCCGAAGAGGTGGCCGAGCGCGGCCTTGGGGGCCGTGACGGTGGCGCGGCCGAAGACCTCCCTGATCGCGTGCGCCTCGGCGGCGTCGCCGACCGGCGTTCCGGTGGCGTGGGCGTTGATGTGACCGATCTGCCCGGGAGTCAGACCGGCCTGGGCGAGGGCCTTGCGCATGGCGGAGACCTGACCGGCGCCGTCGGGGGCGGGCGCTGTGATGTGGTGGGCGTCGGCGGCGATGCCGGCGCCCGCGAGCACCGCGTGGACGTGCGCGCCCCGGGCGGCGGCGTGCTCGGCGCTTTCGAGCACCAGGACGGCGGCGCCTTCGCTGAGGACGAATCCGCTGCGGTCCGCCGCGAACGGCCGGGACGCCGAGGCGGGATCGGCGGTGTGCCCCGACAGTGCCTGGGCCCGGGCGAACCCGGCGACGGTGATCGGGGTGGTCGCGGCCTCGGTCCCGCCCGCGATGACCACGTCCGCCTCGCCGGCCCGGATGAGACGGGCCGCCAGCGCGATCGCCTCGGCCCCGGAGGAGCACGCCGAGACGGGCGTGTAGACCCCGGCCCGCGCGCCGTACTCGATGCTGATCAGTGCCGCCGCCGCATTGGGCATGAGCATCGGCACCGTACGGGGAGAGACGCGCCGGGCTCCGGCCGTCTCCAGGACGTCGTCCTCCCTCAGCAGCGTGCCCACGCCGCCGATGCCCGTGCCGATCGCGGAGGCGAGCCGGTCCGGGTCCACCTCCGGGGCTCCGGCGTCGGCCCAGGCCTGGGCCGCCGCGGCGAGGGCCGCCTGCTGCGAGCGGTCGAGCCGCCTCGCCTGTACCGGCGGCAGCAACGTGGCGGGGTCCACCGCCATCGTCCCCGCGACGGTGTCGGGGAGGCCGAGTCCCTCGTGGGCGCGCAGGACGTCCCCGCGGAGGCCCGACGCGCCGGCGAGCAGGGCCTCCCAGGTGGACGCCACGTCGGCCCCGAGCGGGGTGATCGCGCCGAGTCCGGTCACGACGACTTCGGTCCGGTTCATGCTCCTCAGCCTTTCTTGTATGCGATACAAGTGAATGCGGGGCAAGTTGTATCACATACAATTCCGGGATGGAGAGCGAGCGAGTGGAGAAGGAGCGCGTGGAGGAGCCGGAGCGCGTGGAGAAGAAGCGAACCGGAGCCCGACCGGCCCCGGGCCGCTCGCGGGACCGCGGTCGCGCGACGAGGACCAGGCTGATCGAGGCGACCGCGGAGCTCTGCAAGGAGCGGCCCGGCGCCGAGCTGAGCGTCGCGGAGATCGCGAACGCGGCAGGCGTCTTCCCCAACCAGGTCACCTACCACTTTGGTTCCAAGGACTCACTGCTCGTGCACGCCGCCTTCCTCGGCCTGCTGCACGACGCCCGACGGATCGAGCGCATCGGCCGCCAGGCCCCCGACGCGGCGACGTTCCGGCGCAACATCGCCCGCGCCGTCCTGGCCATGCCCTCGCTCCCGTCCGTCACGCGGGCACTCGCCGCCGGGATCTCCAAGCCCGAACTCGCCCCCGTGGTCGACCGGCACCTCCAGCTGCTGTTCCGGCAGTCCGAACGCTTCGTCGGCCAGCTCGTCGACAGCCGCGGCTGGGCGGCCCGCCGACCGCTCGCCGTGGAGGCACGGACGTTCTGGAGCACCGCGCTCGGCGCCGTGCTGCTCGTCCGCGCCGGAGCGCACGGCACCGTCGCCGACCTCGACCTCGCCGGATCACTGACGATCCACGACGAACCCGGTCCCGGCTGAGCGGGCGTGTCGTCCGGGACGGCTACGCTTCCGGACCATGTGGAGACAAGCGGCCCGCGAGGCGTTCCCCGACGCCGGTTTCGCGGAGCCCGCCGACGCGTCGGTCCTGGCGGGGGCCGAGCGCAAGCTGGGGGAGGAACTACCGTCCGAGCTCAGGCAGTTGCTGCTGGAGAGCAACGGAATCGTCGGGCGGACCAGCGTGGACACCGTCTGGGCCGTCGAGCAGAACCTCCACTTCCGTACGGACGGTTCCTTCGCCCGGCTGTACATGCCGTTCGACGCACTCCTGTTCTTCGGGAACAACGGTGGCGGCGACCAGTTCGCCTTCGTGCGGACGCCGCGGAGGCCGGACGTCTTCGTCTGGGAGTACGAGACCGACAGCCGCCGCTGGGTGGCCGGCGGTCTCCGGGACTACCTCGGACGCTCACTCGCCTTCCCTGTCAAGTGAGCGTGTTGGGAAGCGAAGCCATCTGCTGACTCAAGGTCGCTGGACCGAGTAGTGCTTTGTTAGGTCGGGGCTGGTCTTGGTCTGGGCAGTGGTCGTTGGCAGGTTGGAAACCCAGTGGTGGGACGGCTTCGGCAGGTGGGCGGGCCACTGGGCCGGCAGCCGGCACGCGGGAACGGTGCCGTCCTCCTCGATCCGGGGCCGGCGTCCGGCCAGCCGGACCCGTAGAACGATGAAGTCGCTGGTCAGGTGGTCGCGGGAGCCGTGTCGCCAGGTGATCGCTG